>DATDLO010000305.1:0-11699 GCA_036519215.1 Oxalicibacterium sp. | reverse complement strand
GAAAGTCAGCAAGGTGGCATCGGAGCAGGAAGAGGGCGTGGTCGTCACGCCGTCCGCCGCGCAGAAATGCGAACGCTGCTGGCACTATCGTCCGGCTGTCGGCATGCATGCCGATCATCCGGGTCTGTGCGACCGTTGCGTGGACAATCTGTTCGGCAACGGCGAGGCACGCCGTTTTGCCTGATATTTAGCGTGCAATGCAATCGCGGTTCCGCTCCATGCGGAACCGCTTCCCCTGACATCGCAACGAAAACAATCGATGGCTAAGAAAATCTTCGGCAGTTCCTGCAGCATGGCGCCCTGGCTCGGTATCGCGGCGATCGTGGTCCTGATCGATCAGATCACCAAGATTGCGATCGAGCGTTTGTTCTTCTACGGCGAATCGCACACGGTCACATCCTTCTTCAACCTGGTGCTGGTCTACAACAAGGGTGCGGCGTTCAGCTTCCTTGCCACCGGCGGCGGCTGGCAGCGTTACTTCTTCACGGTGATGGGTATTGCCGCGGCGTTGTTCATCGTCTGGCTGTTGCACCGGCATGCCGGCCAGCGGCTGTTCAGCTGGGCGCTGGCGCTGATTCTCGGTGGCGCGGTCAGCAACGTCATCGACCGCCTGATCTACGGCCACGTCATCGATTTTCTCGATTTCCATCTGGGCGGCTGGCACTGGCCGGCCTTCAACATCGCCGACAGTGCAATCTGCATCGGTGCGATCCTGTTCATCTACGACGAATTGCGGCGCGTCGGCAAATAGCGGGCAGTAGAGCTGAACTGTTACACTAGCCCGCGACATCTTCCAGGAGTCTTCGATGGATCTTGCCGGTAAAAAAATCGTGCTGGGATTGACCGGCGGCATCGCCTGCTACAAGGCGGCCGAACTGACGCGCGCGCTGGTCAAGGCCGGCGCGTCGGTGCAGGTGGTGATGACGGATGCGGCCACGCACTTCATCACGCCGGTCACAATGCAGGCGCTGTCCGGCCAGCCGGTCGTCACCGACCAGTGGGACGCACGCATCGCCAACAACATGCCGCACATCGATCTGACGCGCGATGCCGATGCGATCGTCATCGCGCCGTGTTCCGCCGATTTCGTTTTCAAGCTGGCGCACGGTGCCTGCGACGATCTGCTGTCGACGCTGTGCGTGGCGCGCCCGATGACGCTGCCGCTGATGGTCGCGCCGGCGATGAACGTCGAGATGTGGCAGAACCCGGCCACGCAGCGCAATGTCGCGCAACTGAAGAACGATCGTATCGCCGTGCTCGGCCCTGATGCCGGCGAACAGGCTTGCGGCGAAACCGGCATGGGCCGCATGCTGGAACCGGCGCAGTTGCTGGAAGAAATCGTCGCCAGCTTTCAACCGAACCTGCTGGTCGGCAAGAGCGTGCTGATTACCGCCGGCCCGACCTTCGAACCGATCGATCCGGTGCGCGGCATCACGAATCTGTCGTCCGGCAAGATGGGTTATGCGATCGCCCGTGCGGCGCGCGAAGCCGGCGCCGACGTGACGCTGGTGTCCGGCCCGACTGCGCTCGATGTACCGTACGGTGTGCGTCGCATCGGCGTGCAGACGGCGGAACAGATGCATGACGTCGTGATGTCGCGCGTCGCCTCGCAGCACGTGTTCATCGCGGTGGCTGCGGTGGCGGACTGGCGCGTGAAGAACCCCAGTGCACAGAAGATCAAGAAGAACGCCGAAGGCAAATCGCCGACGCTGGAATTCGAGGAAAACGCCGACATCCTGGCCGCCGTCGCCGCGCTGGACAAGCGGCCGTACTGCGTCGGCTTTGCTGCGGAATCGGAAAACCTGCTCGAATTCGGCGAAGCCAAGCGCAAGAAAAAGAATATCCCGCTGCTGGTCGGCAATATCGGCCCGCAGACTTTCGGCCGCGACGACAACGAACTGATGCTGTTCGACGAAAAAGGCCATCTGCCGTTGCCGCATGCCGACAAGCAGACGCTGGCGCGCCGGCTGATCGCCGAAATTGCAGAGCGCCTGCCGGGCTGATCGTCACGAATCTATTTCACGTATTCATTTCACGTATCTCACGAATTTCCACATGAAGAACATCGACGTCAAAATCCTCGACCCCCGCATGAAAGAACAACTGCCTGCGTATGCGACATCGGGTAGCGCGGGCCTGGATCTGCGCGCCTGCCTCGATGCGCCGCTGGTGCTGAAGCCGGGCGAGACGCATCTGGTGCCGACGGGTCTTGCGATCCACATCGCCGATCCCGGTTATGCGGCGATGATCCTGCCGCGCAGCGGCATGGGTCACAAGCACGGCATCGTGTTGGGGAACTTGGTCGGGCTGATCGATTCCGATTACCAGGGCCAGCTGATGGTCTCGACATGGAACCGCGGGCAGACCGAATTCACGCTGAATCCGATGGAGCGCCTGGCGCAACTGGTCATCGTGCCGGTGCTGCAGGTCGGCTTCAACATCGTCGACGATTTCGATGCCAGTTCGCGCGGCGCCGGCGGTTTCGGCAGTACCGGTAAACACTGAAACGGCAAACATTGATTCATCAGGAGAAATTCATGCAAGACCTGCTTCGTCCCTTCCTGTTTTCCCTGAAACGCGTTCCGGTTCGCATCGCCCTGTTGTCTGCAGCAGCAATGCTGGCGGGATGCAGCACGGTGTCGCTGGATGCGCCGGGCGGTGCTTCCGCCGGCGGCGGCGAGTCGACGCAGGTGCAGGCGCTGCGTACGATCACGACGCAGCAGGATCGCCTGTACCGTGTTGCTGCGCCGCTGCTGGTCAACAACACGCCGCTGTGCAAGGGCAATGTGCGCAACCTGATCGGTTTCAGCGCGAAGAACAAGTATTCGTATTCGGAAGATTATGTGGCCGCCGCCAGCGCGCTCGGCTATGAAGAGCGGCTGCAGGTAACCGGCGTGCTGAACAATAGCGGCGCGGCGCGTGCCGGCGTGCGGCGCGGCGATCTGCTGACCTCGGTGCAGGACCAGCCGATGCCGCAGGGGCCGAATGCCGAACGCCAGGCTGCGGCCGTGCTGGGTCCACTGGTCGGCCGTTTGTCCAGCGTCAAACTCGGCCTGCAGCGCGATGGCAACCCGCTGACGGCGAATGTGCCGTTGACGCAGGCTTGCGGCTTCGGCATCGAGCTGGGTAACGTCGACAACGTCAATGCCTATTCGGACGGCCGCCGTGTATTGATCACGCGCGGCATGCTGAATTTTGCGCGCAACGATACCGAACTGGCTTACGTGATGGCGAAGGAACTGGCGCATACCGCACTGGGACATCCGACGCGTCAGCAAATGAATGCGACGATCGGCGGCATCATCGACAACATGATCCGCGTGACGCCGGATACCGCGCCGTTGGGCGGCATGGCTGGCGTGAAGCCGATGCCGCAGGAACTCGACCAGGCCGCCGATACGCTGTCGCTGTACATGCTGGCGCGTGCCGGCTACAACATCGAAGGCGCGCCGGCGTTCTGGCAGCGTCTGGCGAGTCAGTATCCGGCCAGCGTATTGAACGGCTATACGGCAATCCATCCGGATACCGATGCACGTCTTGCTGCGATCCGGAAAACGACGAGCGAAATCAAGGCCAAGCAGAGCGCGAAGAAAACCTTGATGCCGTAGTTGTTCGAATCGTCCGAACTGTCTTAATCGTCCGGATTATCCGATTCGCCGCACGATAAAAAGCCGTCCTTCAGGACGGCTTTTTTCATGGCAGCGCGCTCGGTGCGATCAGCCGAATACCTGTTGCCACAGTGCCGTGACAGCACCGGTTTCTGCTGCCACCTTGTCCTTGTCGATGCGTGCGCGTTCTTCACCCTGCAGCCGGATATGGTGTTGCATGCGGCGGAAGGTGCGGTAGGCATCGGCGCATTGTTGCGACAGATCGGATGGAATCAATCCCAGTTCGCCGCACAGTTTCAGCAGCGCGATATTGCCGATATCGCCGGTCAGCCGCGGCTGGTCGGCTGCATGGCGCAACACCAGGTACTGGACGATGAATTCGATGTCGATCATGCCGCCGGCATCATGCTTGAGGTCGAACAGCTGCGTGCGGTTCGGATGCGCTTCGTGCATCTTCTTGCGCATTTCCAGTATGTCCTGTTTCAGCTTGCCGTCGTCGCGCGACTGGCACAGCACTTTTTCACGGATTGCCTCGAAGCGTTCGCCGATGTGCGTGTCGCCGGCGCAGAAGCGGGCACGCGTCAATGCCTGGTGTTCCCACAGCCAGGCGGACTGGGTTTCGTATTTCTCGAACGAGGCGACTGTCGTGACCAGCAGGCCGCTGGCGCCGTCGGGCCGCAATGCGGTATCGATGTCGAACAGGATGCCGGCCGGCGTGTGCGACGTCATCCACGTGATGAAGCGTTGCGCGAGCTTGGCATACAGCGCCGGCGCATCGGCATGATCGTCGTCGTACAGGAAGATGACGTCGAGATCGGAGGCGTAGCCGAGTTCCTTGCCGCCCAGTTTGCCGAAGGCGATGACGGCGACTTGCGGCGCATCGCGATGGCGGTTCGGCAGCATCTTCCAGATCGCGTTCATCGTCAGCGCCACCAGCCGGTCGGCCAGTTCCGACAGATGATCGGCCAGGCGCTCGACGGTCAGGTCGCCGACCAGATCCTGTGCCAGCAGGCGGATCAGTTGCGCGTGGTGCATCTCGCGCAGGATGTCCATCTGTCGTTCGGTATCGCCCGGTGCTTCGTCCAGCTGGCGCTGGCAGTTCTGCACGAAGGCATCCCAGTCGGGCGCGGCTTTCAGCGTGCGGTCGTCCAGCAGTTCGTCGAGCAGCAGCGGATGGCGCGTCAGGTAGGTCGCGGCCCAGTTGCTGGCGGCGATCATGCGGATCACGCGTTCCAGCGCATGCGGATATTCGGTCAGCAGCGCCAGATAGGCGGCGCGGCGTGCGATCGCTTCCAGAAAATCGAGCAGGCGGCCGAGCGTGGCCGCATGCGCCTGCGTGACTTTCGCGATGAGCGGCAGCGCAGCGTTGACGAGGGCGACCAGCTTGTTGCGGCTGGCTTCCGGCAGCGATTGCAGGCGCGGGGAGTGCCAGGTGGCGAGCATGCGGCGCGCGGCCTCTTCCGGATGGTCGAAGGCCAGCGTCTGGAGGAAGGCGGCGATCGCTTCCGCGCTGTCGGAGGCGGACAGCACGGCATGCAGTTCCGCGCTGACTTCGGCCTGCTGCTGTTCGCTTTTCCTGTCGTCGAAGATCTCGTCGAACTGCAGGGCGACCAGCGCACGCTGTTCTTCCAGTGTGGCCAGCAGCACAGCCGTGTCGGCATAGCCCATCATCCGCGCGACGGTCAGCCGGTCGTCTTCGTTGGCGGGCAGCGTGTGCGTTTGCGCATCGTCCAGATACTGCAGCCGGTGTTCCAGATTGCGCAGATAGGTGTAGGCGTTCAGCAGCTGATCGACGATCTCGGGCTTGAGCAGCTGCTTTTCCGCCAGCGTGCGCAGTGTATGGCGCGTCGAGCGGTCGCGCAGCGCGGCGTCGCGCCCGCCGCGGATCAGCTGGAACACCTGGGCGATGAACTCGATCTCGCGGATGCCGCCGCGGCCGAGCTTGACGTTGTTGCTGCGATCCGGATGGCGCGCTTCCTGCCGTGCAACTTCGGCGCGGATCTGCGCGTGCATGTTGCGGATCGCATCAATCGAGCCGTAGTCGAGATAGCGGCGATAGACGAAGGGACGCACGATCTGGTCCAGCGCGGCGATGTCGTCCGGATGGCCGGTCAGCGCGCGCGCCTTGACCCAGGCATAGCGTTCCCATTCGCGGCCCTGCACGATCAGGTATTCCTCGACCATGTTGAGGCTGGCGGCCAGCGGCCCGGAGGCGCCGTTCGGCCGCAACGCCATGTCGACGCGGAAGGTGAAGCCGTCCTCGGTGATCTCGGACAGCGCAGCGATCAGCTTGCGGCCGACGCGGACGAAGAATTCGTGGTTGGACAACTGCTTCTGCTCGGGCGAGGTTGTTACCGTTTCGCCGTCTTCCGGGTAGACGAAGATCAGGTCGATGTCGGACGAGACGTTCAGTTCGCCGCCGCCGAGCTTGCCCATGCCGAGCACGATCATTTCCTGCGGCCGGCCGGATTCGGCGCCGATAGGTGTGCCGTGCAGCGCGATCATGTCTGCGGTGACGGCGGCCAGCTGCTGTTGCACGGCGAAGTCGCCGAATGCCGTCATCGTGTCCAGCACTTCGGCCAGATCGGCCTGGCCGCCGAGATCGCGCTGGATCAGCGTGCAGATCACCAGGTTGCGCAGGCGGCGCATGGCGGCCGGCAGTGCGGTGCCGGCGGCGGTCTCCTCTTGTAAAATCCGAGCGAAAACTTCGGCGTTCAGGGATAATCTGCCGGTTTCGGCCACCTTTTGCGCGCGCGATGCATCGGCATTGATCCAGCGGGTGTAGAACCGCGAGGCGGAAACGTCGGATTGAGGCATGTTCGTCAAGGTAGGGTTCCAGATTGTCTGAAGACGGATGGTTCGTCCCGGCGATAATTGAGATCGATACTTGCGATACTTGAACCAAGCCGTCTCGATGTTGTCAGCACCGAGCAGTGCGCCGAATTTATTCTACGCGATGTCGACCTACCGACTCTTTGATTGATGCCTACCGAGCAACGCCAACCCGAACGGATTTCCCTGGCTGACAGGCTGCAGACAGGCTGGCGTTCCCTCCGGATTTCCTGCCGCCAGCTGGGCGGCACAGGATGCCGCATGCTGAAGTGGCTGTTGCGGCTGGCGGTCGTTTTCTATTTCATCTTCTGTGCGCTGTTCCTGACGCTGCGCTATGCGGTATTGCCGCAGATTGCCGATTACCGCACCGATGTCGAACAGGTGGCGGCGCATGCGCTGGGACGCCCGGTGACAATAGGCGCCATCTCTGCGTCGTGGCGCGGCCTGCGGCCCGAACTCGCGCTGAGCGATGTCGCCATCTACGACAGGAACGGCAAGCCTGCGCTGCAATTGCCGGCGGTATCCGCCACCGTGTCATGGTGGTCGCTGCTGGTGGCCGATCTGCGGCTGCACCGGCTGGAGATCGACCGGCCGGACATGGATGTGCTGCGCGATGCGGATGGCAATTTCTACGTGGCCGGCCTGCCGCTCGATCTGAAGCAGAGCAGTGACGGTCGCGCGGCCGATTGGGTGCTGTCGCAGCACGAGATTCGCATCCACGGCGGCCGGCTGCGCTGGAAGGACGATCTGCGCCAGGCGCCGGAACTGCAGCTGAACGATGTCGACGTCGTGTTGCGCAACAGCGGCAACCGCCATCGTTTCGCGCTGCAGGCGACGCCGCCCGAAGCCATTGCCGCCCCGCTGGACGTGCGTGCCAGCTTCGACCATCCCTTGTTTGCCGACAAGATTTCCGATGCGGCGCAATGGACCGGCGAGATTTATGCCGATCTGCGCAATACCGATCTGGCCGCATGGAAGACCTATCTCGATTTTCCGTTCGATCTGCAAGCAGCCAGAGGATCGGTGCGGGCCTGGCTGGCCTTCGATCATGCGCGCGTGGCCGATCTGACTGCCGATCTGTCGCTGTCCGACGTTCGGCTGCAACTGCGCCGCGATCTGGCACCGCTGGACCTGGTCAGTGCCAACGGCCGTGTTGCAGTGCGCGAATCGCTGGAAGCGGCAGCGACCGGCTTGCCGACTTTCGGCATGCAGGGCCACACGATCGCCGTTACCGATCTGACGCTGCACGGCCGCGACGGGCTGACGCTGCCGAAGACCACGATGAGCGAACGCTATGTGGCGGCGAAGAACGGCAAACCGGCACTGACCGAAGTGCAGGCGACCCTGCTCGACTTGCGTGCGCTGGCCGATTTCGTCGGCCGCCTGCCGTTGCCGGTCGGGCAGTTGCGCCTGCTGGAGGATTTTTCTCCGCGTGGGCAACTGAAAAATTTTTCCGCGCAGTGGCAGGGCGCCTATCCGGACATCCAGTCCTACAAGGTCAAGGGCGATTTCATCGACCTGGCGCTGAATGCCCAGCCCGCGCGCGCAGCACGGCCGGCGACCGCCCACAGGCCGGCGCAGGCGGCGGTGCCGGCGATTCCCGGGTTCGAGAACCTGAGCGGCCATATTGATGCGAACAGCGAAGGCGGCGCATTTGTGCTGGCATCGAGCAACGTGAAGCTGTCGCTGCCGACCTATTTCACCGAACCTGAAGTCTTCTTCGATGCGTTGAAGATGGATGCGAAATGGGATTTCCGTCCGAACGATCAATTGTTCCTCGATGTGCGCCGGCTTGATGTGGCACAGGGCGGATTGAACGTTTCGCTGTCCGGCACGCATCTGATGCCGCTGGATCGCACGGGACATGTACCGGGTGTCATCGACGTCAGCGGCAATATCGACGGACTGGAACTGAACCGCGTCGGCGATTATCTGCCGACGGCGATGGATGTGGATGTGCGCGACTGGCTGACCGGCGGACTGGTCGGCGGCACCTTGCGCGACGGCCGCATTCGCATCAAGGGCGATCTGACGCAATTTCCGTTTCATACCGCCAAGCCGAACGACAAGCCCAAGGGCGAATTCACGTTCAGCGGTCGTATCGATAACGGCGCACTGAACTATGCGCCGGGAGAGTTCGGCCGCGACGGCCAGATGCCGCTGTGGCCCATCCTGGACAAGATCAAGGGTACGATCCGCTTCGACCGCACGCGCATGGAAATCCTGGCCGACAGCGGCCATACGCATGGCGCGACGGTTTCCGACGTGAAGGCCGTGATTCCCGACCTCTTGTCGGACAACCTGATGCTGGAAATCGATGGCGGCGCTTCCGGCCCGCTGCAGAATCTGGTGCAGTACACGGTGGACAGCCCGGTGGCGGGATGGATAGGCCATTTCACCGACGAGACGAAGGCGACCGGCGATGCCGCGCTGGACCTGAAGCTGCATTTGCCGCTGAATCATCTGGTCGACGCCAGGGTGGAAGGCCGCTTGAAGTTCGCCGACAACGGCGTGACATTGATGAATGCGATGCCGCAGATGACGCAGACCGGCGGCGTGGTTGCCTTCAACGAAAAGGGCGTGACGCTCGAAGGCGTGAAGACGAATTTCCTCGGCGGCCCGTTGACATTGAGCGGCGGCTCGCAAAAGGACGGCAATATCCTCATCAAGGCCGACGGCAGCCTGACAGCTGCAGGCTTGCGCAAGAGCTATGCGTCGCCGGCGATGCAGAAGTTTGCCGATCGCGTCAGTGGCAGCGCGAAGTTTACGGCGGCAGTGGCTGTCAGGGGCAAGCTGGTCGACGTGACGGTGGAATCCAATCTGCGGGGTCTCGGTCTCGATTTCCCGGCGCCGCTGCGCAAGGCGGCACGCGATGCGTTGCCGCTGAAGTTTGTGCAGAGCGGCGTGGCTTCCGACAACGCTGCGCTGTCGCGCGACACGATACAGATTTCGCTCGGCAACATGATTGCCGCCAGCTACCAGCGTGAACGCAATGCAAACGATCCGGCAGCCAGCTGGCGTGTGGTGCGCGGCGGCATCGGCGTCAACGTGCCGCCGCCGGTACCCGACGAAGGATTGATGGCCAACGTCGACATGCGTTCGCTGAATGTGGACGACTGGCTGGATCTGACTTCGTCGTTGAGCGGCACGGCGAAAGGCGGCAAGAAGGCGGCAACGGACGGACCGGACGTGGCGCAGTATGTGGAACCGAATGTGGTGGCGGTACGCGCGACCGAACTCTATCTGCTCGGCAAGAAGATCGACAACGTCGTGGTCGGTGTGTCGCGTGATGCCAATACCTGGCAGGCCAACATCGATTCGCAGCAGGCTTCCGGTTACCTGACATGGATCGAATCGTCGTCGGGACGCGGCCTGGGCAAGGTGACGGCGCGCCTGGCGTCGCTGGTGGTGCCGAAGTCGGCCAGTTCTGATGTCAAGACCTTGCTGGCCAATACCGACAAGAAGACCGAGATGCCGGCGCTCGATATCGTCGCCGAGAATTTCCAGTTGTTCGACCGCAAGCTGGGCCGTCTCGAACTGCGGGCGCATTATGTGCGTGCCACGGAAGGCCGCGAATGGAAGATACGCAATCTCGCCTTGAAGAATACGGATGCGACATTGACCGCAAGCGGCACCTGGCTGGCGAAAGACGGCAGCAATACCTCCAGCCTCGATTACAACCTGGACATTGCCAATGCCGGCGGCCTGCTGAATCGTTTCGGCTTCGTCGATGTGGTGCGCGGCGGCAAGGGCAGGATGAGCGGTGCGATCAACTGGAAGGGATTGCCGTTCTCCATCGATTTTCCGACGCTGTCTGGCAACCTCGATCTCGACATCAGCAGCGGCCAGTTTCTGAAAGTGGAGCCGGGTGCGGCCAAGCTGCTCGGCGTGCTGAGCCTGCAATCGCTGCCGCGCCGCCTGACGCTGGATTTCCGTGATGTGTTTTCCGAAGGGTTTGCGTTTGATGGTATCAACGGCAATGCGCAGATCGCCAACGGCGTTGCGCATACGGATAACCTGAAAATGCGTGGCGTCAGTGCTACTGTATTGATTACGGGTTCGGCCGACATCGACAAGGAAACGCAGGACCTGAGCGTGGTTGTCGTGCCGGAAATCAACGCCGGCGCTGCATCGGTTGCCTATGCGCTGGCCGTCAATCCGGTGATCGGCGCCGGCACCTTCCTGGCGCAATTGTTCCTGCGCGCACCGCTGGCGAAGGCCTTCACGTTTGAATATGCGATTACGGGACCGTGGAGCGATCCGAACGTCGTCAAGGTCGAACGCAAACCGGAGGCGTCGCCGATCGCACCGGGTTCCCGTCTGGAAACGACGATGACGGAAGGATGAACGATGAGCGATACAGCCAGCACTGATGCAGTCACGCGGGTTGCCGCGATACAGATGGTATCGACGCCGGTCGTCGAGGAAAACATCGCCACCGCGACACGCCTGATCTCCGAAGCGAAACAGCAGGGTGCGCAGCTGGTGCTGCTGCCCGAATACTGGCCGGCGATGGGCATGCGCGAGACCGACAAGATCGCATTGGCCGAACAGGCCGACGGCGGACCGATCCAGGAATTCATGGCGCGTGCGGCCAAGGATTTCGGCATCTGGCTGATCGGCGGCACGCTGCCGATGGCGTCGTCGTGCGCCGACAAGGTGCTGAACACGACGATGGTCTACGGCCCTGACGGCCGGCGAGCGACGCGCTACGACAAGATCCATCTGTTCAGCTTCACGAAGGGCGAAGAATCGTATGACGAGGCGCGCACCATCGTGCAAGGTAGCGAAGTCGCGAGCTTCGATGCGCCGTTCGGCCGCGTCGGCCTCTCGGTCTGCTACGACCTGCGTTTCCCTGAGTTGTATCGCGCGATGGGCGATTGCAAAATGATCGTGGTACCGGCTGCGTTCACTTATACGACCGGCCGCGCGCACTGGGAAATCCTGCTGCGCGCACGCGCGATCGAAAACCAGTGCTATGTGCTGGCAGCAGCGCAGGGCGGCCGCCATGTCAACGGTCGCACGACATGGGGACACAGCATGTTGATCGATCCATGGGGCGAGATCGTCTCCATCTGTGCCGAGGGCGAGGGTCTTGCAATCGGCGACATCGATCCCCAACATCTATTGCGTATCCGCGAAAATCTGCCGGCGTTGCGTCACAGGAAACTGTAGCGCGATACCCGTTCCGGAGTCGACCCGGCGGATGTTCTACAATGCATGATCCGAATCCCGAATTCATCCTGTGCGCGGCTTGAC
>DATDLO010000304.1:0-2768 GCA_036519215.1 Oxalicibacterium sp. | reverse complement strand
CCCGTATCGTGCAAAACGCCACCGTATCAGGCGTAGTGCACCAAGTCCGGATTGATATCAATCGATACGAATCGATACCAGTCCACAGGCATGGATCATGCATGAGCAATTGATATCAACATGAATCTGCATCGCAGACGTGCATCGTGTTTCGCCATGCGGGAAAAATTTTCCTGGCAAGAAATTTTTTTGACATCCCAAGAGACGAATCTTCATCAGGTAACGTTTTCTTACAAATTGTCGCGGCAGTGTCTGATTCGCCCGACACGCATCGTTCGGTATCGTGAACGTACGGTGAAGCAACGATGCAATTCGCTCCTTGTCGCCGCCGACTAATGAAAAGGGAGAAGCAAATGCCGCAACCACGTGTTCTTCTCGTCACCTCGGAAGCAGTGCCGCTGGTCAAGACCGGCGGCCTGGCAGACGTCATCGGCGCATTGGCGGCATCGTTGTCGACATCCCATGTGGATGTCACCATCCTGATTCCCGGTTATCCGTCGGCCGTGCGCAATGCGCTCGGCTTGAAGAAAATCGCCGACCTGCCCGCACTACCCGGCGGCGACGCGGAACTGTTCCTGGGCACGATGCCGGACAGCCGCGTCAAGGTCCTGCTGTTGCGCTCGCCGCTGTTCGACAAGCGCACGGCCAATCCCTACATCGATCATAGCGGCCACGAGCTGGACGACAATGCGATCGCCTTCGCATCGCTCGCGCATGCCGCCGTGCGCATCTGCGCCGGCCGCGCCAACTATCCGGTGCCGCATGTGGTGCAGGCCAACGACTGGCACGCCGGCCTGATCGCCGCATTGCTCAAGCTGGAAAACGTCACCGACGTCGGCTCCGTGATGACGATCCACAACCTCGCCTTCCAGGGCAACTATCCGGTCGAGATCGCACCGCAGATCGGCATCCCGCAAGAAATGATCACCGAAGACGGCATGGAATTCTGGGGCAAGATAAGCTACCTGAAGGCCGGCATCGCCTGGTCCGACTGCATCACCACCGTCAGTAAAACGTATGCGACGGAAATCCTGACCGAGCATTTCGGCTACGGCATGCAGGACATGCTGAACCGCCGCAGGCACGTGCTGCACGCGATTCCGAATGCCGTCGATCTCGACGTCTGGCATCCGGAAACCGACAAGCTGATCAAGCGCAACTTCAGCGTCGACAACCTCGCCGGCAAAGCCGTCTGCAAGCGCGATCTGCAGAAACAGTTCGGCCTGCCGATCCAGCAGTTCACGCCGCTGATGGCGATCGGCAGCCGCATCACGCACCAGAAGATGGCAGACCTGATCCTGGCCGCGATGCCACGCATCCTGCACGAACATCCGCATCTGCAGATCGCCGTGCTCGGCTGCGGCGAACCGCAGTACGAAGAACAGTTCCGCCAGCTGGCCGAACAGCACCCGGACCGCATCGGCGTCCACATCGGCTACGACGAACGGCGCGCACATGCGCTGCACGCCGGCGCCGACATTCTTTTACATCCGACGCGCTTCGAACCGTTTGGCCTGACGCCGATCTATTCGATGCTATACGGCACCGTTCCTGTCGCCTCGCGCGTCGGCGGCCTGTGCGACACCATCGTCGATGCCGGTCGCGATTACCCGCCGGTTTCCGAAGCCAACGGCATCCTGTTCGACGGTGAAGAAGCCGACGACCTGGTCGAGGCGATTGCACACGCACTGCATCTCTACATGCGGCCAGCCGCTTGGCAATCGATGCAGCGCCATGCGATGCAGGGCAACTATTCGTGGAGCGGTCCGGCAGCGCAATATATCCAGCTGTACGCGAAGATCGCGCCGCTGCCGGCACGACAGCTGTTCCTCGACCTGCTCAAGCCGCGTGCCAGCAAACTACCTGCCGTTATAAATCCGTCCCACTACAAACTCATTGCATGAGGGGAACAGACCTACTACCAGCGAAGCGCACAATGAAAGCAACGGCGACGATGATGTCAATCGCCGCCGCGCCTTCCTGCGCGCGACGCAGCGCGTATCCGCATTCTGGTCGCAACTCACGTCGCATGCATGCACCGGCTTCCGCGTCGCCAGCTCCCGAATCATCGGATCTCGAATCACCAGCTTTCGATTCGCAAGCTTACGATTCACGAGTCCTAGATTCACAAGCTTCATCCACCGCGCCACGCTGACCATGGAAAGCCAGGCCGTTCCGCGCTTGCGCCCGCCGCGACTCCATTGCATCGCCGCCGAAGACGTCGTTCGCACGGACGACTGGCGCCCCCTGCTTGCGCGCCTAACCTCAATGGAATTCGACGCCATCCTGCTGGCCGGCCACGCGCTGGCATCGTTCGCCGGCGAACACGACAGCGACAGCGCGCTCGCGCGTTTTGCGGCCGCATGTCGCGAAGCCGGCCTGCGCGTGCTGCTCGATCTGGAACTGGATCGTTTCCCTGTCACGCATCATTGCTACACGCACCACGAGGAAAATTTCTTCCTGCCGGAACACGATACGCATGCGCTGCCCGATCCGCGCTTCAGCGCGGCGCCGCATGACGATCGCCATGCGCAGCTGCGCATGGATGCAGCCGGCATGCAGCTCGCCACGCACTACTGGCAGACGCAGCTGGCGCAATGGCTGGCAGCCGGCATCGGCGGCTTCCGCTGCCTCGGCATCGCACGCATGGCGCCTTCATTGTGGCAAACGCTGATCGCCCACACCCGCTCGACCGCCGCCGACACCGCCTTCCTCGCCTGGACGCCCGGTTGCACGCCGGAACAACTGACGGCGATCGCCGGCTGCGG
>DATDLO010000303.1:0-7556 GCA_036519215.1 Oxalicibacterium sp. | reverse complement strand
ATTTTCGCGGCCAACAGGAAGTGGCGCGGCATCAGGTGGCCGGAGGTGGACGATTCCGAACCGAACGCGAAAGTCTTGCCCTTCAGGTCTTCCAGCTTGTTGATCGATTTGTCGGTCGTGATGAAGACCGAGCGGAATTTTTCGTCTTCTTCGCGCTGTACCAGCGGAACGATCTTGCCGCCGCTGCGCACGTTGGCCTGCACGAAGGTGAAGCCGCCGAACCACACCATGTCCAGCTTGTGGTTGATCAGGCCTTCGACCGAGGCTGCGTAGTCGGTGACCGGCGTGAATTCGACTTTCATGCCGATCTTCTGCGACAGGTATTCGCCCAGCGGCTTGAACTTGCGTTGCAGTTCGGTCGGTGCTTCGTCAGGAATGGCGGAAACGCGGAATACCTTTTGCTCTGCGTGCGCGACCGGCGCCAGGCCGGCTGCCATCGTGGTCAGGAAGGCGGCTGCCAGTAGGGGAAGCTTGAGGAAAGAGGAACGGATCATGAAGTGGTCTCTTATGGTTAAGGAATCGGTTGGTGAGAAATGCAATGGTTCAGGCGACGTCGATGCCGACGGCACCTTGCTGCATGTCGCCGATCACGGCGGCATCGGTAAAGCCTTCTTCGCGGAAAACGGCCAGCACCTTGTCGACCGCATCGGGCGAGCAGGATACCAGCAGGCCGCCGGCGGTTTGCGGATCGGTCAGCAGCGATTGCTGCAGCGGAGAAACCGACGGTGCCAACGCCACGTCGTGGCCGTAGCTTTGCCAGTTGCGCCCGGATGCACCGGTCACGCAACCTTGTTCGGCCAGTTGGACGACTTGCGGCAGAAAGGGAATGGCCTGCATGTCGAGATGCGCGCGCAGTTTCGCACCGCGTGTCAATTCCAGCAGGTGGCCGAGCAGGCCGAAGCCGGTGACATCGGTCAGCGCGTGAACGCCGTCCAGTTGCGCGAGCTTGCGGCCTGGCGTATTCAGCCTGGTCGTGGCGTTAATCATCGTTTCGTAACCGGCTGCATCGAGCAGATTCTTCTTCAGTGCCGCGGACAGTACGCCCACGCCGAGCGGCTTGCCGAGGATGAGCTTGTCGCCGGCCTTCGCATCGGCGTTGCGCTTGATCCTGGATGGATGGACCAGGCCCATGACGACCAGGCCGTAGATCGGTTCGACCGAATCGATCGTATGGCCGCCGGCGATAGGAATGCCGACCTGTGCGCAGACGGTCTCGCCGCCCTTGAGAATCTTGCCGATCACGTCCGGCGGCAACTGGCTGACCGGCATGCCGACCAGCGCCAGTGCCATGATCGGCGTACCGCCCATTGCGTAGACGTCGGAAATCGCGTTGGTTGCCGCGATGCGGCCGAAGTCGAACGGATCGTCGACGATGGGCATGAAGAAATCGGTGGTGGCGATTAGCGCCTGTTCGTCGTTCAGTTGATAGACGGCGGCATCGTCGGACGTTTCGATGCCAACCAGCAGTTCCTTCGGAATCGGCAGGCCGCCGGTGCCTTTCAGAATTTCCGTCAGCACGCCGGGTGCGATCTTGCAGCCGCAGCCACCTCCGTGCGAGAACGAGGTCAGTCGAATATCAGGTGTCTTGAGATCGGTCATGTTGTCAGTGAGCTGGATAGGTGCTGCCGGTGGTTACTGATGATTACTGCTGATTTGTAGTGCGGACGATGCAACGATAGGCCGCGCGAAGCGCTGCCGACGATAGATCAGGAGTGAACCAGTTCGGCGGCGCGCAACTGTGAGCTCGTCTCTCGGAAGACGTCATCGGAGATGTCCGTCAAGACCAGCGGCGTGGCCTGGTCGAAGAGACTGAAGTTGCGTCGTATCGATTGCATGTAACCTGGATCGTAATGCTGGCGCAACAGGGCTTCCACTACTTCGGCCGTGCGGCCGTCCAATGCCAGCTGCTGCCATTCGGCGATCTTTTCCTTGCCGTGCAGCGGCGTGAGAAAGCCGAGTTGCGTATTCAGTTGCGCGGGATCGGAGACGAAATGCGGATAGTCTTCCATCAGCAACTGCACGCGCAGCGGTAGTGCCAGTTCGACCGAGATGCAGGCCGATGTGCGCATCTTGTCCATCAGTGCATCGGGCACGCGCAGCTTGCCGACCTTCTTGCTTTCCGCCTCGACAAAGACCGGTCGCGATGGATCGAAGCTGCGCAGCAGCTGCCAGATGCGGCTGTCGAACAGTTTTTGCGAAGGTTGCGGCATCGTCGGCAGATTGCCCAGCACCGAGCCGCGATGCGCGGCCAGTTGTTCCAGATCCAGTACCTGCGCGCCTTGTGCGGCCAGCGTCTGCAGCAGCCGGCTCTTGCCGCTGCCGGTCGGCCCGCACAGCACGGTGAATTGCAGTCCGGCAGGCAGCACGGCCAGATCGTTGTTGACCTGTCCGCGGAAAGCCTTGTAGCCGCCTTCAAGCTGGACGACCTGCCAGCCGATGCGTCCGAAAATGTGTGCCATCGCGCCGCTGCGGTTGCCGCCGCGCCAGCAGTAGACCAGCGGCTTCCAGTTATGCGGACGATCGATGAAATGGTTTTCGATGTGCTGCGCGATATTCTTCGCCACCAGTGCGGCGCCGATCTTTTTCGCTTCGAAGGCGCCGGCCTGGCGGTACAGCGTGCCGACCTTGATACGCTCGTCGTTGTCGAGTACCGGACAGTTGATTGCGCCGGGGAGATGGTCTTCTTCGAATTCCCCCGGACTGCGCACGTCGATGACGGCGTCGAACTGGTCGAGCCGCGACAGCACGTCTTGAATGGAAAGCTGGGCAGGGTATTTCATCGAAGGAGATGGCTACGCGATAACGACGTATAAACGACGTACAAGGTCGGCATTATCCTCGATATTGCGCAGGCAGGCATCAAGACTGGCTAAATCAGCCCCAGAATGCGCACCAGATAAGGGCGGTCGCAAGGCGTCCCGGCTATAATTCAGTATTCCGCGCAGCATGCATGAATGCTTTTTTTGCATCTGATCCGTTTTGTACCTGCTGCACCTGCTTTTGTACCCGGCAAGCGCCGCGCCTTCGCAGCCGTCATCCGGCTTTCGACACCTACAAATATGCCGTATCGCCCAGAATTTTCCGGTTCGCCGGTCAAGCTGACCTATGAAGTCGATGCGATCGACGAGACCAAACACGTCTCCACGATTTCGATTCCGGCCGAACGTCCGCTGACGGTGCTGGTCGACGGACGCGAACTGATCACGTTGATGACGCTGGGCGCTGCGCCGGAGGCATTGGCGCTCGGCTATCTGCGCAACCAGCGATTGGTGGAAAGAGTGGAGGATATCGTTTCCATCCATGTCGATTGGCCGGCGAACAAGGTTTCGGTGACGACCCGCGGCGGCATCGACGACATCGAAAAACGTACCGCACGCCGCGTGGTAACCACGGGTTGCGGACAGGGAACGATGTTCGGCAACCTGATGGAAGAGATCGATGCGGTTACGCTGCCTGCCGATGCGCGGCTGAAACAATCGGTGCTGTATCGCATCGTCAATACGATACGCACGCAGGATTCCATCTATGCCAAAGCCGGTTCCGTACACGGATGTGGCCTGTTTTCCGCCGACGGCGATCTCCTGTATTTCATCGAGGATGTGGGCCGCCACAATGCCGTCGACTCGATCGCCGGCATGATGTGGCTGGACGACGTGCAGGGCGGCGACAAGGTGTTCTACACGACCGGACGGCTGACTTCCGAGATGGTGATCAAGGGTGCACAGATGGGCATTCCTTTCCTCATCTCGCGTTCCGGTACGACGCAAACCGGCCATGCGGTTGCCGAGACAACCGGCATGACGCTACTGGCACGTTGCACGGGGCGCCACTTCCTGCTGGTGACAGGCAAGCAACGTATGGTCTACGAACCGCATCTACTCGACGCCTCGTTGCGCGTCGCCTGATTTCCAGGAAACTTCCCGCAAGTGCATTACGCGTAACCGTTTTGCCGCACCTCGGCGGTGCGCTAGAATTGCGGCTGTTCAACATGACGTCGGCAACTGCCTGTCGTCTCTCCACTCTCCGATGCCATGTCCCTCATCGACGCTACCAGCGATGCGTTCGGCCTGTTGTTCTCCGGCGATCCGGTGCTCTGGAAAATCATCTGGATATCGCTGAAGACCTCATTGGTCGGCCTGCTCGTCGCCACGCCGGTCGCCGTACTGATCGGCTACCTGATCGCCACGCGCGAATTCGTCGGCCGCCGCATCGCCATTTGGATCGCGCAGGCGACGCTGTCGCTGCCGACCGTGCTGGTCGGCCTGCTGCTCTATCTGATGCTGTCGCGCCAGGGCCCGATGGGATCCATGCAATGGCTGTTTACGCAGACCGGCATCATATTCGGCCAGGTGCTGATCGTGCTGCCAGTGCTGATTGCCTTTACGCTGTCGGCGGTGCAGGCCGCCGATCCACGGCTGGCAGAGACAGCCGTCGTGCATGGCGCTTCGCCATGGCGCGTGATGCTGACGGTTCTGCACGAGGTGCGCTTCGGCGTGATGGCAGCGGTCATCAATGGATTCGGTCGCGTGATTTCGGAAGTCGGCTGCGCGATGATGGTCGGCGGAAATATCGCGGGCGAGACGCGCACCATCACGACCGCCATTGCACTGGAAACCAGCAAGGGCGAGTTCGCACAGGGGATTGCGCTCGGCATCGTGCTAATCGCGATCGCGCTGCTGATCAATGCGGCGATGCTGCTGCTTCAGGGCGATACGCGCCCCGCAAGGAATAGGGGCGTCTGATGGAGACAGCTATGGAACTGCTCGGAATCCGGCATCTGCAGAAGACTTTCCACAAGCGCCGCCTGCTCGATATCGAGAACCTGTCGATCATGGCTTCGCAGGCTTATGTGCTGACCGGCGTGAACGGTTCGGGCAAGAGCACATTGATGCGTATCCTGGCCGGCCTGGAGTCCGCCGATGTGGCCGATGTTCGCTTCATGGGGCAGTCGGTCCGCTTGTCGCCATATCCGCGCACCATGCGCGACGACATTCTCTATGTGCATCAACATCCGGTGATGTTTTCGACCAGCGTGGCCGACAACATTGGTTACGGACTCACGGTGCGCGGCGTGCCGAAAAAGATCGTTACGGAAAAGGTCGAGGAAGCGATCGCCTGGGCCGGCATTACGCATCTGCGCAGCAGTGTGCCGAGCTATCTGTCCGGTGGCGAAAAGCAGCGGGTAGCGCTGGCGCGCGCCCGCGTGCTGTCACCGAAGCTGTTGCTGCTGGACGAGCCGACCGCCAACCTCGATGGCGCGGCGCGCGAGCAGGTGATTTCGCTGATTCCTGCGCTGGTCGCCGAAGGCCACAGCGTCATCATGGCCTGCCACGATCGGGACCTGATTGCGTTGCCAGGCGTGCAGCGCTTGAAGATCCGCGATGGCCGCATGGAAATCAGGCAGGTCAACCCCGATCAAATTATTTCAGGCGGATAGAAAGGCCGTTCGGGATTCACGCAGCGGCCTCAGCGGTCGCACGATGGACGCGATCGGCCTGGTCGTTGCAGTGCCTGCGTTCATCGAAGTGCGCGTCGGCAACGATCTGGCCATGATTTCCGGCAGCGACAATGGCAGGATCAGCGGATCGAGATGAACCGGGCCACGTCGCTTGATGATTTCAACCGACATCCGGCCTGCCGGCATCGGCTGGCAGAGCAGGCGCAGCGGTGCAGGAGAAGGCTGGTTCTGCGCCGGCAGCGGGCGGAACAGGAAAGCCGGGCCATCACAGGAAACCGCGGCTTGCTGCAGACGGCGCAGATGATCGTCGCGCGCCTCGGGCAGCCAGCACAGCAGTGCACCTACATCGTTGGTCTTCAATAATTGCTCTACCGAGGCCAGTCGATCGGCCGGTTGTTCCGCTTCGATGGACAAGATGTGTCTGCTGTCGATGCCCAGTTCCTGCATCGCGGACGTGAACGGGATATACGACGGCGCCAGCAGCACCAGCTTTTTGCCTGTATGGACAATGCGTTTCAATGCAGGCGCCAGCAGGCGCAATTCGCCGCTGTCGGGATTGGTGAGCAGCAGCTCGGTCAGCATGCCGGCAGGCCAGCCGCCGTTCGGCAGGTTGCGATCCAGCGCGGGATGGCCGGAGCCGATGGAAGCCGAACGGAACGACGGCATCGACGATGCGCCAAACGGGATAGCGGATGGGACTGCAGCCATGGAACCTCCTGAGTGGATTGACGAAGTGCGGCAGCGCCGCGACAACGCAAATATACTGTATGTTTATACAGTATTGGAAGAGGCTGCATGATTGGTGTGGCAATTTTGCCGCATTTGTCTCCTGCACCGATCTGGCGGTTACTTCTTTTTGTCGTTCTTCAGCCAGATCCTTTGCTCCCGTTTTTCAATCTCGAACAGGCCGATGGCATCGGCCAGATCACTCAATTTGCCATAGCCATAGTTGCGAGGGTCGAAGTCGGGAAGCTGCTTGACGATGTTGCTGCCGACACCGGAGAGCTGTGCCCATCCGTTCTCGTCCGAGCAGGTATCGATGGCGGTTCTGAACGATGTGACTAGTTTGGTATCGCCGCGCAACTCACGGGCGGACTTGCGATGAATTTGTGCTTCTTCGCTGACTGCGGCAGAAAATATTTCGGTATAGATGAAGCGGTCGCAGGCGGCGACCATCGGCTTCGGCGTTTTCTGTTCGCCGAATCCATAGACACGTTTTCCCGCTTCGCGCAGACGGGCGGCTAGTCGGGTGAAGTCGCTGTCGCTCGATACCAGGCAGAAGCCGGCGAAAGTACCTGTGTACAGTAAATCCATTGCATCGATGATCAATGCGCTGTCGGTAGCATTCTTGCCGCTCGTGTAGCCGAATTGCTGGATAGGCTGGATCGAATATTCCAGCAGCTTCTCTTTCCACTGTCCGAGATTGGGGCGTGTCCAGTCCCCGTAGATACGCTTGACGCTGGCTGTGCCGTATTTGGCGATTTCGGCCAGCAGCCCTTCGATGATCGAGGGAGACGCATTGTCCGCATCGATCAACACTGCCAGTGAGATATTGGTTTCTTCGGTTGCGGCCATAACCCATCCTTCTCCAGACGATGACCGAAAGAATGCTAGCACGGCAATATCGAAGCTATTGCGGATCAATAACCCGGAGGGCGGGCGCACGTGAAGATGTAGGCGGGGGCTTTTTTACTATAAAAAGAAACAGCCCCGCAACGGCACAAGACCGGCGGGGCTGTTGCAGCTTCTGACGAAGCCGTTTGATGAACCTGTTCCGTTATTTGGACGGCTTGATCTGCAGGTTGTTCTTCACGTCTTTCACGCCTTCCACGCTCTTGGCGGATTGGACGGCGGCAGCGGCCTGATCGCGGTTGTCGACGAAGCCGGCCAGCGATACGACGCCGCGATAGGTATCGACATTGATGGCGGCAGCCTTGCCGACACCTTGGTTTTGGGCGATTTCGGTCTTGACCTTGCTGGTCAGCGTCGCATCGTCGAAGGTTTGTCCGGTGCTGCGCGAGGTTGCGGTGGATGAACATGCAGCGGTAAAGGCGGCAAAGGTCAACGTCAGCAGAATGGTCGTTAGTTTTTTCATGGC
>DATDLO010000302.1:0-4718 GCA_036519215.1 Oxalicibacterium sp. | reverse complement strand
CATGGTATTGCGCGTTCGATATCGAGACGGCATTGGCCGAGATCGTTTTTCACAAGACCGTCGAATATGCGGAGATCGATCGCTTTGACGACAGCGTGCGTTACCAGACGCTGCTGGCGGATTTCAATGCGGAGTTCCACGATCTGCGGGATGCGCCGCGCTATGCGAAATGCCTGTCGCCGGACAGCTACGTCGCGTCGCAACGCCTGGCGGCGCAGTTGCTGGAGGCGGGATCGCTGGGCATTGTCTATCCCAGCGTACGGCACGATGGCGGCACCAATCTGGCCTGCTTTCGCCCCGCACTGGTGGGCAATGTGCGACGCGGCATTTCGTACGAACTGACCTGGGCAGGGACGCCGCAACCGAAAGTCAGGGCGCTGAAACGCTGATCAAGCGCTGAATTTCCGCTGAATCTTGCGGTAGAAGTCATCCCAGGTGACGAATCTTGTGCAGATAGGCGTATAGCTGGCGGCGTTGTGCCGTATCGAGACGAATGCATTCGCCGTCGACGGCAATCGTCAGCTCGCCATCGGAAAACAGGCCGGCAATCACGGCGGAGGAGGTGGCGCGTATCGGGGCTGGTTTGTGTGCCGGAGGTGTTTCCAGCGTTCGCA
The DNA here is from genome assembly GCA_036519215.1 of Oxalicibacterium sp. GTDB lineage: Bacteria > Pseudomonadota > Gammaproteobacteria > Burkholderiales > Burkholderiaceae_D > Oxalicibacterium. The sequence goes on along the minus strand of DATDLO010000302.1, from coordinate 4,104 downwards.
CGTTGGAAATCAATGTCAACGAGGCGAAATCGCCGTGTGTGGGGGATCGATTTGCCGGCGTCATCGATGTCCTCGGCCGTTCGCCGGCCATTTCCGGCAGTGCGAAACGCAGCCGGCCATTTTCATCCCATGATTTGACGATCGCAGCCTGTGCCAGCGGGCGATGCAACAGCGCATGTACGGCATCGCTTGCGCATCCCATGGCGTTGCCTAGTTCATGCGTGGTCTTGGGGCCGCTTTGCAGCGCCGCGATTGCCAGCGCGACTTTGCTGCCTGGACGCGGAACATAGATAGCGGTCGATTTGTTCATGCGGCGTTCTCCAGTGGCGGAAACATCGACGATGACTGTATGGTAATTCGCGTCGCGCGGGCGCTGTATTGAAACTATATGAGAACGGATGGATTTGTCAATCCGCAAATGGATAAAATGCGTGATGTGCGATTAATTAAATCGCGTGATCGGCTCGCGTGATTGGACGACGGGAAAACGGCAGGAGAAGGGACGGAAAGAAAAACGCCTAGCTTTTCTTCCGCGACGATCTGCCGGACTCGGCAGGAGCCGGTTCGGCGATGGCATCGATGATCTTGACCACCTGGTTCAATTTGTATTCGGGCATCTGCTGCATCAGCTGGATGGCATGTTCGATGCGTTTGTCCAGATAGGAGGCCGTAGTGGCAAGTGTGGAGTGCGGCGTGGAAATCTCTTCGCCTTCATTGAGCCAGATGAAAGAGACCTTGCAGGCACGCGCCAGTTTTTTGACGGTTTCCGTTTCAGGCCCTTTGGCACCCGCGCCCTTGAGTATGCGGCTGATCGTCGCCTGCGGTACGCCGGAGAGGCGCGACAACTCGCTCTGCGACTTGATTCTGGCGGCTTTCATTGCCTGGTCGAGGCGGTCTCCGATACTCATGCGGCGACTATACATACGCGCATAAGAGCGATCAAAGTTCGATTCGTTTGCGAATCGCGTAAATATTCATTCACGTATCGAGAAGAAATTGGCCGAACGCAGGTGCATCGGCAACGGGCTTGTACGATGACGTACGTTACGCGTGCAGACAATGCGGGATGGTGCGGATTACCGCATCAATACAGTTGTGCTTGCAAAAAGGAAATGCAAGAAGAGAGCTGTCGTTGGCGCGGGCACGAAAAGGAATGCGCCATTGATGCCGCAGATGGGGGCAGGATCAGCTGTCGGGCTTCATTGCCTTTATTACCCCATCGCGTTTCAGGATATCGCCCCATGATTCGATGCGGTAAATATCGCCGAATTTATGGATCACCATGCCGAACTGTTCGCGCAATCTGTCGACCTCGGTATCGACGATGCTTTTGTCGATGCCTGTGAGATCGTCGATCGCCGTGGCAGTCGGGCGCTCCAGCAGATCAATGGCGCCGGCCAGGACGAACAGGCGGCGCGCGTCGTCATGCGGGTACTGCGGGATGCCGAAATGGTTGGTGTGGAAAGTCATCCGGATTCTCCTGCGATGCGGTCTGGCATTGCGCCAGCTCATCGTCGATTCAGTCTACATGCTTTCGATTGACTGGCAAACGATGGGGAAATTCCTTCTTGCCCGTCACGCTTCATGTCAGGTTTCATGGATGCCGAAGGCGGGTTTGCAGCGCGCCGCGTACATTCACGTACTCCACGTACAATAGCCCGGCCGGAATTGCGCTGCGGGAACGAAGCGCAGGCGGCACCAAATCATTCCCGTTCCGCGTTTGCCGCGGAATGTTTTGCAAGGTAATTCATCCATGCTCGCTCAATCCTTCCGAATGACCCGGCGCGACTGGCGTGCCGGCGAACTGCGTTTCCTTCTGGTGGCGCTGATCGTTGCGGTCGCGGCGTTATCGTCCGTCGGTTTCTTTGTCGACCGCATGCGGGCCGGGTTGGCCCGCGACGCGCACCAGCTGCTTGGTGCCGATGTGGTCATTCGCACCGACGAACCGGTTTCCGCCGCCTTGCGCGACGATGCGCGCCGTCGCGGATTGCAACTGGCGGAGACGACGGTCTTTCCGAGCATGGCGATCGCAGGCGAGGGCGAACAAAGCATGTCGCGCCTGGCATCGGTCAAGGCGGTCAGCGCCGGCTATCCGCTGCGCGGCAAGGTCAGGATCGCGGAGCGCGCTGCGGATGAAGGCGTTGCTGCCACCGATATTCCTGCTGCCGGGACGGTGTGGGTGGATCACGCCATTCTCGACAGCCTGAACGTGAAAATCGGCAGCCCCCTGAAGCTGGGCGACAAGACGTTCACGATTGCAAAGGTGATTGCATTCGAACCCGATCGCGGCGCCGGCTTCATGAACTTCGCGCCGCGCGTGATGCTGGGGCAGCGCGATCTCGCTGCGACCAATCTGGTCCAGTTCGGCTCGCGCGTGACCTATCGCCTGCTGGTGGCAGGCGCCGACGATGCCGTTACCGATTTCCGGAACGCGGTGGAACAACGCATCGAAACAGAAAATATTCGCGGCATGCGCGTGGAGTCGCTGGATTCCGGCCAGCCGCAGATGCGCGCGACGCTGCAGCGCGCCGAGGAATTCCTGTCGCTGGTCGGCCTGTTGTCGGCGATGCTGGCGGCGGTGGCGATCGCAATGGCGGCGCGGCGCTTCATGCTGCGTCATGTGAATGCCTGCGCGATGCTGCGTTGCCTCGGGATGACGCAGAATCAGGTGACGGCGCTGTATCTGGTCGAGTTCCTGATCGTCGGCCTGGTCGGCAGCGTGATTGGCGCAGCGATCGGTTTCGGGGCGCACTTCGTGCTGATCGAATGGCTGGGTAACCTGGTAGCGAAGAACTTGCCGTCGGCCTCTTTCGTGCCGGCCTTGCAGGCGGTGGCGACCGGCATGCTGCTGCTGATCGGTTTTGCGATTCCGCCCATCCTGCAATTGCGCAACGTGCCGCACAACCGTGTGATCCGGCGCGAACAACACATGCCGCAACCGATCACTGTGGCGACTTATGTGCTGGGCCTGGCAACCTTTGTCGCGCTGCTGCTATGGCAGGCGGGTAACGTCAAGCTCGGCATGCTGACGGCGGCGGGTTTTCTTGGCGGACTGGGCGGTTTTGCATTGATCGGCTGGCTGGCGCTGAAATCGCTGCAGTCGCTGCGCGGTGCGGCCAGTCATCCAAACTGGCGTTTTGCATTGACGGCACTGCAGCGCCGTCCCGGTGCCACTGTCGTGCAGATTGTCGCGCTTGCATTGGGATTGATGGCCTTGCTGCTGCTGACGGTGATTCGCAGCGATCTGGTCGAGGCATGGCGGCAGGCGACGCCGCCGGATGCGCCGAACCGTTTCGTCATCAATATCCAGCCGGATCAGAAGGCGCAGATCGAACAGCGTCTGGCACAGGCCGATATCCGCGACGTGCAGTTGTACCCGATGATCCGCGGCCGTCTGCTGGCGATCAACAATGTGGCGATTACCGGCGAATCGTTCATCGAGGATCGCGCCAAGCGATTGGTCGACCGCGAATTCAATCTATCGACGATGGCGAATATCCCGGAAGGCAACGAGATCGTCGCCGGCAGCTGGTATGACGACAGCCGGCCGGCGGCCTCGGTCGAGGAAGGGCTGGCGAAGACGCTGAACCTGAAGGTGGGCGACAAGCTGAAATTCGAGATCGCCGGCGAAACGGTCGAGGTGCCGATCACCAGTCTGCGCAAGCTCGAATGGGGTTCGATGCGCGTGAACTTCTTCGTCATCATCAATCCGGCGACGATGCGCGACATGCCGCAGACGTGGATCACCGCGTTCCGCCTGCCGCCGGCGCAGAGCGAATTGGATAACCAGCTCACCCGCGATTTTCCGAATCTGACGGTGGTCGACATCGGCAGCATGGTGGCGCAGATCCAGCAGGTGATCGATCAGGTCGTGACGGCGGTGGAATTCCTGTTCCTGTTCACGCTGGCTTCCGGCATGCTCGTGCTGTATGCGGCGCTGGCCGGTTCGCAGGACGAGCGCAAGCGGGAAGCAGGACTGCTGCGCGCACTGGGTGCGACGCGCACGCAGTTGTCGCGCTCGCAATGGATCGAATTTGCGCTGGTCGGCGGGCTGGCCGGTTTGCTGGCGGCGGCCGGCGCGACGGCAGTCGGCTGGAGCCTGGC
>DATDLO010000301.1:0-5372 GCA_036519215.1 Oxalicibacterium sp. | reverse complement strand
CGATACGCCCTTGGGGTTGCGATACTGCACGACGACCGGGCTGCCGTCCGGCCGCACCGCCGCCTGCAGCGTCGCCATCAGCGCATTGACGTCGGCCGATGCCTGCAGCGAGATGTTGACCGACTTCGCATACTGGATGCGCGCGGCGGCGATGTCCATCACCTTCTCTGCCGTGATGCGCAAACCGCCGGAGAAGCGATCTTCCGACACCTTGCCCTGCACCGCGAGGAATTCGTCTTCCTTGAACAGATGACGATTGGCGTCGTAGACCTCGTTGTAGACGGTGACTTCCACCGGTCCGCTGCCATCGTCCAGCGTGGCGATCACCATGCGGCCGCGCTGCGTCATCTGCACGCGCATGCCGGCAATCACGCCGGCGATCAGGCGCGGCTCACGCGACGGCTGCAGATCGGACAAGCGGGTTCGTACAAAGCGACGCACCTCCGGCGCGTAGTAATTGAACGGATGGCCGGACAGATAGAAACCGAGCGCCGCCTTTTCTTCCGACAATTTCTGCTTCTCGCTCCACGGCGTCGCCTTCACGTAATCCGGCGGTGCTTCGTCGCCGTCTTCGCCGCCGAACAGGCTGACCTGGTTGGCTGCCGCTTCCGCCTGCTCCGCGCATTCCATTGCAAAGCCGACCGATGCCAGCAGGATCGCGCGATCGACGTTGAAGCAGTCGAAGGCGCCGCCGCGAATCAGCGATTCGATGGTGCGGCGATTGATCTGCTTCTTGTCGACACGTTTGCAGAAATCGAACAGATCGGTGAACGGTTTTTCCTGGCGCGCGACGATGATCGCATCGATCGCACTCTTGCCAGAGCCCTTGACGGCGCCGAGACCGTAGCGAATCTGCGTCGCCTTCTTGCCCGGCTCGCCGACCGGCGTGAAACGATAGTCGGACTGGTTGACGTCCGGCGGCAGCAGCGTCAGGCCGCAGATATCGATTGCGTCCTCGACCAGGATTTTCACCTTATCGGTGTCGTCCATCGCGAGCGACATGTTGGCTGCCATGAACGCGGCCGGATGATGCGCCTTCAGATAGGCTGTGTGATACGACAGCAGCGCGTAGGCGGCGGCGTGCGACTTGTTGAAGCCGTAGCCGGCGAACTTTTCCATCAGGTCGAAGATTTCGTCGGCCTTGTCGGCGGACAGATCGTTCTTCGCTGCGCCTTCACGGAACAGTTCGCGATGCTTGGCCATTTCCTCGGCCTTCTTCTTGCCCATCGCGCGACGCAGCAAGTCGGCGCCGCCCAGCGAATAACCGCCGATCACCTGCGCCATCTGCATCACCTGTTCCTGGTAGACCATGATGCCGTAGGTTTCGGACAGGATGCTTTCGGTACGCGGATCGGGATACTCGAATTTTTCGCCATGCTTGCGTCGGCAGAAATCCGGGATCAGGTCCATCGGGCCGGGACGGTACAACGCCACCAGCGCAATGATGTCCTCGAAGCGGTCGGGCCGCGCATCCTTCAGCATGCCTTGCATGCCGCGGCTTTCAAGCTGGAACACGGCGACGGTTTTCGCCTTGGTCAGCAGTTCGTAAGAAGGGCGATCGTCGAGCGGCAGTTTCGCCAGATCGAAATCGGCCAGCGCCGGATCGAGCTGCTTGATGTAGCGCACCGCGCGATCGAGAATGGTCAGCGTGGTCAAACCCAGAAAGTCGAACTTGACGAGGCCGACCGCTTCGACGTCGTCCTTGTCATATTGCGAGACGACGCCGGCATCGCCGCCCTGCGTGTACAGCGGACAGAAATCGGTCAGCTTGCCCGGCGCGATCAGCACGCCGCCGGCATGCATGCCGATGTTGCGCGCGATGCCTTCGACCTGCTGCGCCAGATCGAGCAGCTGCTTGACCTCTTCTTCCTTCTCCATGCGCTCGGCCAGCATCGGCTCTTCCTTGATCGCATCGGCGATCGTGACCTGCTTGCCGGGCTTGAACGGAATCAGCTTCGATAATCCGTCGCAGAACGTGTAATTGAAATCGAGCACGCGGCCGACGTCGCGCACCGCGCCCTTGGCCGCCATCGTGCCGAAGGTGGCGATCTGCGACACCGCTTCCTTGCCGTAACGATCCTTCACGTACTGGATCACGCGGTCGCGGCCTTCCTGGCAGAAATCGATATCGAAGTCGGGCATCGAGACGCGTTCCGGGTTCAGGAAGCGTTCGAACAGCAGGTTGTATTTCAGCGGATCGAGATCGGTAATCAGCAGCGAATAGGCGACCAGCGAACCGGCGCCGGAACCGCGGCCCGGTCCGACCGGCACGCCGTTATTTTTCGCCCACTGGATGAAGTCGGCCACGATCAGGAAGTAGCCCGGGAATTTCATCTTGATGATCGTATCGGTCTCGAACTTCAGCCGCTCGACGTAGCGCGGCCGCTGCTTCTCGCGTTCGGCCGGGTCGGGATACAGTTGTTCGAGCCGCGCTTCCAGGCCGCGCGAAGCTTCCTGCACCAGGAATTCGTCGATCGATACGCCGTTCGGCGTCGGGAAGTTCGGCAGCTGCGGCTTGCCCAGCGTCAGTACCAGATTGCAACGCTTGGCGATCTCGACTGCGTTGCGCAATGCGTGCGGCATGTCGGCGAACAATTCGGCCATCTCGGCCTGCGTCAGGAAACGCTGCTGCTCGTTGAAGCGCCTGACGCGGCGCGGGTTCGCAAGAATTTCGCCTTCGGAAATACAGGTACGCGCCTCGTGCGCCGTGAATTCTTCGGCCGACAGGAACTGCACCGGATGCGTGGCGACCACCGGTAGATTCAGCTTGGCTGCCAGCGCCACTGCCTGGCGCACGTGCACTTCCATGTTCGGCTGGCCGGCGCGCTGCACTTCGATATAGAAATGGCCGGGAAAGAGTTCAGCCCAGCGTTGCGCCGCGCGTTCGGCGCCGGCCACATTGCCGTTGTCGATCGCGATGCCGACGTCGCCGAAATGCGCGCCAGACAGCACGATCAGGCCCTTCTGTTCCTGCCGTGCAACCTCCTCCAGCCATTCGGGCCGCAGCTCGGCACGGCCGCGATGGATGTTCGTCAGCCAGGCACGCGACAGCAGATCGCACAACTGCAGATAGCCGCCGTGGTTCTTCACCAGGAGCAACAGACGGAACGGCTTGTCGCGGTCGTTGTCGTTGCTGATCCACACATCGCAGCCGACCACCGGCTTGATACCTCGACTGCGCGCTTCCTTGTAGAACTTGACCATGCCGAACAGATTGGCCAGATCGGTGATCGCCAGCGCCGGCTGGTTGTCCTTCGCCGCGGCGTCGATGACGTCGTCGATGCGCGTCAGACCGTCGACGATCGAGTATTCGGAATGCAGGCGGAGGTGAATGAATTGCGGATCTGTCATGGCCGGTATTCTACCGCGATGCCTCGGCGATCCGGCATGCCGGCGCCGGCAAAGTTTATAATGGCGGCTTGTCCTTGCAGGCTGCCGCTATCGTTGTTTTATTGTTGTTTTTATCGTTATTCAAATCGCAAGGACGGTCACCCGAAACACGCGCCATGCAAGCAACTTCCTCATTCATCAACATCGCTGCCTACAAATTCGTCACCTTCGACGATACGGCGGAAAAACGCCCCGCTTTCCTGGAACGATGCCAGTCCCTCGGGCTGAAAGGCACGGTACTGCTGAGCCCGGAAGGCATCAACCTGTTTCTGGCCGGCACGCGCGCAGCGATCGACGGCTTCCTGTCCTGGCTGCGCAGCGATGCGCGCTTTGCCGACATCGAAGTCAAGGAAAGCCTGTCCGACGACCAGCCGTTCAACAAGATGCTGGTCAAGCTCAAGCGCGAGATCATCACGATGAAGCATCCGCTGATCAAACCCGAGGAAGGCCGCGCGCCCGCCGTCGATGCCGGAACGCTGAAACGCTGGCTGGATCAGGGCCATGATGACGCCGGCAAGCCGGTGGTGATGATGGATACGCGCAATGCCTTCGAAGTCGACGTCGGCACCTTCGACAACACGCTGGACTACCGCATCGAAAAGTTCAGCGAATTCCCGGACGTCGTCGCACAACAGAAGGATGCATTGGCAGACAAGACCGTCGTCACCTTCTGCACCGGCGGCATCCGCTGCGAAAAAGCGGCGATCCACATGAAGAACATCGGTTACGACAGCGTGTACCAGCTCGAAGGCGGCATCCTGAAATACTTCGAGGAAGTCGGCGGCGCGCACTACACTGGCGACTGCTTCGTGTTCGATCACCGCACGGCGCTGAATCCGCAGCTGGAGCCAAGCAGCGTGTCGCTCACCTGCTCTGCATGCAAGAACGTCGTGTCGCCGCGTGAGCAACTGTCGCCGGCATTCGTTGCAGGAAAATCCTGTCCGCATTGCTGAAACAAAATATAAGCAAGCGCTTAGAAAACATGCGTTGGCAAAACACAGCACCGTGCAAGCCAACGTTCAAACGTATAACCAATACAAAATTAACGCCCAACCAGCGAGACACATCATGATCACTATCGGCGACATCAAGGTCGACAACAGCCTGCCCTTCGTGCTGTTCGGCGGCATCAACGTGCTGGAATCGCGCGATCTGGCGATGCAGTCCTGCGAAGAATACGTACGCGTGACGGGCAAGCTCGGCATTCCGTACGTGTTCAAGGCTTCGTTCGACAAGGCGAACCGCTCGTCCATCCATTCGTATCGCGGCCCCGGCCTGGAAGAAGGCCTGCGCATTTTCGAAGACGTGAAGAAGACTTTCGGCGTGCCGGTAATCACCGACGTGCACGAACCGCATCAGGCCGCACCAGTCGCGGAAGTCGTCGACGTGCTGCAGCTGCCAGCCTTCCTCGCGCGCCAGACCGACCTGGTCACTGCGCTGGCGAAGACCGGCCGCGTCATCAACATCAAGAAGCCGCAATTCCTCAGCCCTTCGCAGATGTGCAACATCGTCGACAAATTCCGCGAAGCCGGCAACGAGCAATTGATTTTGTGCGACCGCGGCAGCAGCTTCGGCTACGACAATCTGGTGGTCGACATGCTGGGCTTCGGCGTGATGAAAAAGACTTGCGACAACCTGCCGGTAATCTTCGACGTCACGCATGCACTGCAACAGCGCGATCCGGGCGGTGCAGCCTCCGGCGGCCGGCGCGAACAAGTGCTCGACCTGGCACGTGCCGGCATGGGCGTCGGCCTGGCCGGCCTCTTTCTCGAAGCGCATCCCGATCCGAAGGTTGCGAAATGCGATGGCCCGAGCGCATTGCCGCTGGCGAAACTGGAACCTTTCCTCGGCCAGTTGAAAGCGCTGGACGATCTGGTCAAGTCCTTTCCGGCGCTCGATATCGAAGCCTGATTTAACGAACGAACAAAACAAAGGGCAGCATCCCGCGATGCCGCCCTTTTTTTTTGCCAATGCGTTTTTGT
>DATDLO010000300.1:0-10619 GCA_036519215.1 Oxalicibacterium sp. | reverse complement strand
ATCCAGGTGCTCCATCAGCTGGTGTGGGGCGGCGCGCCGACCTTCAACGCCAACGTCTACACGTTGTTCGACGTCGGCGGCTACAGCGCGCACGTCGGCTTCCTCGTCGATCGCCTGAGCGCGATGATGATGGTCGTCGTGACCTTCGTGTCGCTGCTGGTCCACGTCTACACCATCGGCTACATGGCGGAGGATCCCGGCTACCAGCGCTTCTTCGCCTACATCTCGCTCTTCACCTTCTCGATGCTGATGCTGGTGATGGCGAACAACTTCCTGCAGCTGTTCTTCGGCTGGGAAGCGGTGGGCCTGGTTTCCTACCTGCTGATCGGTTTCTGGTACACGAAGCCGACTGCGATTTTCGCGAATATGAAGGCGTTCCTGGTCAACCGTGTCGGCGATTTCGGTTTCGTCCTCGGTATCGGCCTGCTGGTCGCGTACTCCGGTTCGCTGAACTATGGCGAAGTCTTTGCGAAAAAAGACGAGCTTGCGCTATTGATGCTGCCGGGCACCGACTGGATGCTGTTGACCGTGGCCTGTATCTGCCTGTTCATCGGTGCAATGGGCAAATCCGCACAGTTCCCGCTGCACGTCTGGCTGCCTGATTCGATGGAAGGTCCGACTCCGATCTCCGCGCTGATTCACGCTGCGACGATGGTGACAGCAGGTATCTTCATGGTGTCGCGCATGTCGCCGCTGTTCGAATTGTCGGATACTGCATTGTCGTTCGTGCTGGTGATCGGTGCGATCACGGCGCTGTTCATGGGCTTCCTTGGCATCATCCAGAACGACATCAAGCGCGTCGTCGCGTATTCCACGTTGTCCCAGCTCGGCTACATGACTGTTGCGCTCGGCGCATCGGCCTACTCGGTTGCCGTGTTCCACCTGATGACGCACGCATTCTTCAAGGCGCTGCTGTTCCTCGGTGCCGGTTCCGTCATCATGGGCATGCACCATGATCAGGACATCCGCAACATGGGTGGCCTGCGCAAGTACATGCCGATTACCTGGATCACGTCGCTGCTGGGCTCGCTGGCACTGATCGGTACGCCATTCTTCGCAGGTTTCTATTCGAAGGACAGCATCATTGAAGCAGTGCATGCAACGCACCTGGCAGGCGCAGGCTTTGCCAACTTTGCCGTGCTGGCTGGCGTTTTCGTGACGGCTTTCTATTCGTTCCGCATGTATTTCCTGGTCTTCCATGGCGAAGAACGTTTCGGCAAGGCACACGCGCACGATGATCATCACGCACATGACGATCACGATGATCATGGCCATGACGAACATCACGGCCTGGCTCCGGGCCAGAAACCGCACGAGTCGCCGTGGGTAGTGACGCTGCCGCTGATCCTGCTGGCGATTCCGTCGGTCATCATCGGTTTCATCGCGATCGAACCGATGATCCATGGCAGTTTCTTCAACGGCGTGATTACCGTCGGCGAAAACCACGGTGCAATGGAAAGCCTGCACGAGGAATTCCACGGTGCGCTGGCGATGGCGCTGCATGGCTTCACCACGCTGCCATTCTGGCTGGGCCTGGCTGGCGTCGTATCCGCCTATTACTGCTACATGATCAATCCGCGCGTTCCGGCATGGTTCTACAACAAGTTCCGCGCCATCCATACGCTGCTGGACAACAAGTACTACATGGACAAGTTCAACGAAGTGTTCTGGGCCAATGGTGCACGTCTTCTGGGCGGAGGCCTGTCGCGTGTCGGCGATCGTACGCTGATCGATGGCTTGATCGTGAACGGCAGTGCGAAAGTAGTGGGCTGGTTCTCGCGGGTCGTCCGCACGTTCCAGACCGGCTATATCTATCACTACGCGTTTGTCATGATTCTCGGCGTGCTGGGTTTCCTGATTTATTTCCTGCCATTCCCATCGTTCGCCCAATAAGTTAGCGAAATAAGCAAAGAAAAATCATGATGCAGTCAACATTTCCTATCCTGAGCCTTTCGATCTGGTTGCCCATCGCGTTCGGTGTGCTTGTTCTGGTAGTCGGTCGCGATGACAACCCGTCCATTGCGCGCATCGTTTCACTGATCGGTTCGATCGTCAGCTTCATCGCGACGCTGCCGCTGATCCAGAAATTCGACAATGCCGCACACGGCATGCAATTCGTCGAAACCCACAAGTGGATTGAAATCTTCAACATCAATTACACGCTGGGCGTCGACGGTTTGTCGCTATGGTTCGTTGTGCTGACTGCTTTCATCACGATTTTCGTCGTGATCGCCGCATGGGAAGTGATCGAGAAGCGCGTTGCCCAGTATATGGGCGCGTTCCTGATCCTGTCCGGCCTGATGATCGGCGTGTTCTGCGCGCTCGATGGCCTGCTGTTCTACGTCTTCTTCGAATCGACGTTGATCCCGATGTTCATCATCATCGGTGTCTGGGGCGGTCCGAATCGCGTCTATGCATCGATCAAGTTCTTCCTGTACACCTTCCTCGGCTCGTTGCTGATGCTGGTGGCCTTGCTGTACCTGTACTTCCAGTCGGGTCACAGCTTCGACATCCTTGCATGGCATGTGCTGCCGCTGCCGCTGAACGTGCAGATCCTGATCTTCCTGGCATTCTTCATGGCTTTTGCGGTCAAGGTGCCGATGTGGCCGGTCCACACCTGGCTGCCGGATGCCCACGTCGAAGCGCCAACCGGCGGCTCCGTCGTGCTGGCGGCGATCATGCTGAAACTGGGCGCTTATGGTTTCCTGCGGTTCTCGCTGCCGATCACGCCTGATGCCAGCCATTACCTGTCGGGCTTCATCATCACGCTGTCGCTGATTGCCGTTATCTACATCGGCCTGGTGGCACTGGTGCAGACCGACATGAAGAAACTGGTTGCCTATTCGTCGATTGCTCACATGGGCTTCGTCACGCTGGGCTTCTTCATGTTCAACGACATGGCGGTGCAGGGCGGTATCGTGCAGATGATTTCGCACGGCTTCGTCTCCGGCGCGATGTTCTTGTGTATCGGCGTGCTGTATGACCGCATGCATTCGCGTCAGATCGCCGATTACGGTGGTGTCGTCAACACGATGCCGAAATTCGCGGCCTTCTTCATCCTGTTCTCGATGGGTAATGCAGGCTTGCCGGCGACTTCGGGCTTCATCGGCGAATTCATGGTGATCCTGGGTGCCGTCCAGTTCAATTTCTGGATCGGCCTGCTGGCAGCGACCGCACTGATCCTGGGTGCAGCCTATTCGTTGTGGCTGGCCAAGCGCGTGATCTTTGGCGAAATCGCCAACAAGCACGTCGCTGAATTGACCGATCTCAGCAAGCGTGAATTCCTGATGCTTGCCTTGCTGGCTATCGCGGTGTTGGGCATGGGCCTTTATCCGGCTCCGTTCACCGATGCGATGCAGACTTCCGTGACCGACCTGCTCAAGCATGTCGCGATTTCGAAAATCAATTAATGCGCGGCCACGCCACTGAACGCACCAATATTGCGACACCATGAATAATCTGAATCTGACACTGGTCCTTCCCGAAATCTTCCTGGCAGTCGCCATCATGGCGATCCTGCTGGTCGATCTGTTCCTGACGGATGCCAAGCGCAACGTGACCTATGCGCTGTCGCTGATCGCGCTGGTCGTGTGTGGCGTGCTGTCGTTCTGCGATATCAGCAGCGGTACCACGGCATACGCCTTCGGCGGCATGTTCGTCTCCGATCCGATGGCGAACCTGATGAAGATCTGTTCGTATGTTGCCGTCGGCCTGACGCTGGTTTATTCGCGCCGGTACGCGACCGATCGTCAGATGGTGAGCGGCCAGCAGGGCGGTGAGTTCTATCTGCTGTCGCTGTTCTCGTTGCTGGGCCAGATGGTGATGATCTCGGCCAACAACTTCCTGATCATCTACCTTGGCCTCGAAATGATGTCGTTGTCGCTGTATGCGCTGGTGGCAATGCGCCGCAATCATGCGATTTCGACCGAAGCGGCAATGAAGTATTTCGTGCTGGGCGCACTGGCTTCCGGTTTCCTGTTGTACGGTATTTCGATGCTGTATGGCGCGACCGGCACGCTGGATCTGATCGAAGTGGCGCGCGCCATTGCCAGCGGTGCGATCAACAAGCCGGTACTGGTGTTCGGCCTGGTGTTCATCGTTGCAGGTCTGGCATTCAAGCTGGGTGCGGTTCCATTCCACATGTGGGTGCCTGACGTCTACCAGGGTGCGCCGACCGCCGTTACGCTGTTGCTGGGTGGTGCGCCGAAGCTGGCGACTTTCGTGATCGCGATCCGCCTGCTGGTCGAAGCGTTGCCGGCATTGTCGGTCGATTGGCAGCAGATGCTGACGATCCTGGCCGTGCTGTCGATGGCTATCGGTAACATCACGGCTATCGTGCAAACCAACATCAAGCGCATGCTGGCATATTCGACGATTTCGCAAATGGGCTTCATCCTGCTGGGTCTGCTGTCCGGCATCGTTCCCGGTGCGGATGGTTCGTCGACCAACGGCTATGGCGCCGCGATGTTCTACTCGATCACCTACGTGCTGACCACGCTGGGCGTGTTCGGCGTCATCATGCTGTTGTCGCGTGCCGGCTTCGAAGCGGAAAACATCGATGACTTCAAGGGCCTGAACCAGCGCAGCCCATGGTTTGCATTGGTCATGCTGTTGATGATGTTCTCGCTGGCAGGTGTGCCGCCGGTCGTCGGCTTCTATGCGAAGCTGTCAGTCCTGCAGGCTGTGCTGAGCACGGGCCAAATCTGGCTGGCGATCATTGCCGTCATGTTCTCGCTGATCGGTGCCTATTACTATCTGCGCGTCGTCAAGGTCATGTACTTTGACGAACCGGCGGATACGACGGTCATCACGGCAAGCGTGGACGTGCGTGCAGCGTTGAGCATCAACGGTGCTGCCGTGCTGGTTCTCGGCCTGCTGCCTGGTCCGTTGATGGCTGCCTGCGCTGCAGCCATCGTCAAGACGCTGGCTTCCTGACGGCCGCGCCGGTGAATGTTTCGCTGGCAAGCTGGTTTGTGATCCTGTTGGCGCTGTTCGGTGCCAACCTTCCTTTCTTCAATGAACGGCTGCTTGCCGTCATTCCTGTTCCGATGATGGTGAAGCCGGTCTGGCTTCGCCTGATCGAGTTGCTGCTTCTCTATTGTGTCGTTGGCCTGATTGCCCATTTGCTGGAAGCGCAGATGGGGAATGTTTTTCCGCAAGGATGGGAATTCTATGCGGTGACAGCCTGTCTGTTTCTTGTGCTGGCTTATCCGGGCTTCGTCATGCGGTACATGCGTCGTCGCCGGCACTGATACAGTCTTTCACGTGCGGAGTGCCCATGGATGATCATCTGAAAGAAATCCGCGTCGACAGCGCGCTGGCCTATGACGGCTCTTTCCTGAAAGTACAGAAGGATGTTGTCCGGTTGCCGAACGATAGTCTGGCAACGCGCGAATACATCCGTCATCCGGGCGCGGTTGTCATCCTGCCGGTGTTGGACGACGGCACTATCCTGCTGGAACGCCAGTTCCGTTATCCGCTGAATCGCGTGTTCATCGAATTCCCGGCGGGAAAAATCGATCCGGGCGAGGTGTCGCTGGATTGCGCCAAGCGCGAACTGCTGGAGGAAACCGGTTATACGGCCCGCGATTGGCAGTTCGTCTGTACGATTCACAATGCCATTGCCTATTCCGACGAACATCTCGACTTGTTTCTGGCGCGCGGCTTGACGGCGGGTGAGCGCAAGCTGGATGACGAGGAGTTTCTCGACGTATTCAGCGCGAAACAGGATGAATTGATGGGATGGATTCGGGAAGGGCAGGTCACCGATGTCAAAACCATTATCGGCGCCTTCTGGCTGGAGAAAATTCTGGGCGGTGCCTGGAAGGCCTGACGATTTTTCGTCGATTAGTTGAGCCACTTAGTCCAATAAAAAAGCCGCGTCAGCGGCTTTTTTATTGGGCAATCACATGTTCGGATAATTCGGTCCGCCGCCGCCTTCCGGCGTGACCCAGACGATGTTCTGAGTCGGATCCTTGATGTCGCAGGTCTTGCAGTGCACACAGTTCTGCGCGTTGATCTGCAGCTTGTCCTGGCCGGCATCGTCCTTGATGAATTCATAGACTGCGGCCGGGCAATAACGCGCTTCCGGTCCCGCATATTCCGCGAGATTCACCTGTACCGGCACGTCGGGATTTTTCAGCGTCAGATGGATGGGCTGGTTTTCCGCATGATTCGTATTCGACAGGAAAACCGACGACAAGCGGTCGAAAGTCAGCTTGTTGTCCGGCTTGGGATAAGTAATGGGCTGGAAGGCAGAGGCCGGGCGCAGGCAGGTATGGTCGGCATGTGTATTGTGCAGCGTCCACGGCGCCTTGCCGCGGAAGACGATCTGGTCGATGCCGAACATCAGCGTGCCGAGATACAGACCTTTGCTCATTAATGGCTTGAAGTTGCGCGCGACATGCAATTCTTCATGCAGCCACGATTGTTCGAAAGCGACAGGATAGTCCGCCAATTCATCTTGCTGGCGGCCACTGGTCAGTGCGGCAAAAGCGGTTTCGGCCACCATCATGCCACTCTTCATTGCGGCATGGCTGCCCTTGATGCGGCTGGCATTGAGAAAGCCGGCTTCGCAGCCGATCAGTGCACCACCCGGGAAAACAAGCTTCGGCAGCGATTGCAGGCCGCCGGCGGTGATGGCGCGCGCGCCGTAGGAAATGCGCTTGCCGTTTTCGAAGAAGCGGCGAATTTCCGGATGCGTCTTGTAGCGCTGGAACTCCTCGAACGGCGACAGATAGGGATTGTCGTAACCGAGGCCGACGACATAACCGACGGCGACCTGATTGTTTTCCAGGTGATACAGGAAGGAGCCGCCATAAGTATCGCTGGCAAGCGGCCAGCCGGCCGTGTGGATGACGAGGCCCGGCTTGTGTTGCGCCGGATCGATTTCCCACAATTCCTTGATGCCGATTGCGTAGGTCTGCGGCGCCTTGCCATTGGCCAGATTGAATTTCTCCATCAACTGGCGACCGAGATGACCGCGCGCGCCTTCGGCGAACAGCGTGTACTTCGCGTGCAGTTCCATGCCGAGCTGGAAAGCCTCGGTCGGTTGTCCGTCGCGGCCGACGCCCATGTTGCCGGTGGCAACACCCTTGACGGAGCCATCGTCGTTGTACAGGATTTCCGCAGCAGGAAAACCGGGGAAGATTTCGACGCCCAGTGCTTCAGCCTGCTGGCCGAGCCAGCGTACGACATTGGCAAGCGAGACGATGTAGTTGCCGTGATTCTGCAGGCAGGACGGCAGCATGAAATTGGGCGTGCGCAGCGCCTTTTCCTTGCCGAGAAAAAGGAAGCGGTCTTCGGTGACTGGCGTGTTCAGCGGCGCGCCGCGTTCCTTCCAGTCGGGGAACAGTTCTTCCATCGCGCGCGGATCCATGACCGCGCCAGACAGGATGTGTGCGCCGAGCTCGCCGCCTTTTTCCAGTATGCAGACGGAAACTTCCTGTTCCTTTTCGGCAGCAAGCTGCTTGAGCCGAATGGCAGCAGCCAGGCCGGCCGGACCGCCGCCGACGATGACGACGTCGTATTCCATCGTGTCGCGGGGACCGTATTGTTCGAGCAGGCTGGAGTCGGAAGTGGAAGTCATGTATCGAGAGTGCCGAATGATGCGGCGATAGTGTTCAGGGGCAGGCAGGATTGTCCATCGATTTGCCGGCTGGGCAAAGAGGAAATGCTTTTATTGCGGTGCTTTCGTGTAATCATAACGCTTCCGGCATGGATTTCGCCGGCAGGCGTCGATAATCGGGGGAATTTGTGGGCATAGAAGTCAATTTCGAAGGCAAGGTGGCGCTGGTGACTGGTGCCTCCAGCGGGCTGGGTGCGCGTTTTGCGAAAGTCCTGGCGATGGGCGGTGCGCAGGTCGTGCTGGCATCTCGCCGTACCGAGCGACTGAAGGAATTGCGTGCGGAAATCGAGGCCGAAGGCGGCGCGGCGCATGTCGTATCGCTTGACGTGACCGATTACGCTAGCATCAAATCGGCGATCGCACATGCCGAAACGGAGGCCGGCGCGATCGACATTCTCGTCAACAATGCCGGCGTTTCGATGAATCGGCGGCTGACCGACGTCACGCCGGACGACTATGCCTATGTGATGGATACCAATCAGCGCGGCGCCTTCTTCGTCGCGCAGGAAACGGCCAAGCGCATGATCGCCCGCCACAAGGGCGATCCGCGCAAGCAGCATCGCATCATCAACATCGCATCGGTAGCGGGGCAGCGCACTGTCCCGGAGCTTGGGCTGTACTGCATCAGCAAGGCTGCGGTTATCCAGATGACGAAATCGATGGCGGTGGAATGGGGGCGTTTCGGCATCAACGTCAATGCGATCTGCCCCGGTTATATCGGCACCGAAATGAACATGAACTATTTCAACAGCGAGCAGGGCCGCCAACTGATGGAAACATTGCCGCGCAAGCGCCTCGGCAAGCCGGAAGACCTGGACAGCCTGCTGCTGTTGCTGGCTGCCGAAGAATCGCATTTCATCAACGGCGCGATCATGAATGCCGATGACGGCATCAGCGCAACCTGATCAGACATTGCAAAGAGAACGAACAAGAATGACGCAGCCACGCATTCGGACGGTGCAATGCCTGTCTCCTTCAGGATTGCACCGGATGGCTTACAAGGAATGGGGCGATCCGGAAAATCCGGCAACGCTGGTCTGCGTACACGGTCTGACACGCGTGTCGGACGATTTCGATGCGCTGGCCGCCGAGTTGTGCGGCACCTATCGCATTGTTTGTCCGGACGTGGTCGGCCGCGGCCGTTCCGATCGGCTGCACGATCCGCTGGCGTATCAGGTACCGCAGTATGTCGCCGACATGGTGACGCTGATTGCACGTCTGAACGTCGAATCGGTACACTGGATCGGCACGTCGATGGGCGGCCTGATCGGCATGTTGCTGGCGTCGCTGCCGGGGTCGCCGATTCGCAAGCTGCTGCTCAACGACATCGGCCCCACGCTGAATGTGCCGGCGTTGGTACGCATCGGTGAATACATCGGCCAGCCGATTCGTTTTGCGACGCTGGAGCAGGGGGGCGAATATGTGCGGCAGGTTTCGTTGTCCTTCGGACCGCATACCGATGCGCAATGGCGCAAACTGGCAGCCGACGTGTTGCGGCAGGATGCAGATGGTCAATGGATGTTCGGCTACGATCCAGCGCTCGGTATCACGATGCGCGGCATGACGGAGCAGGACGTGCACCAGGCCGAAGCACTGTTGTGGAACGCCTACGACGCGATCGCCTGTCCGACGCTGCTGCTGCGCGGGGCCGAATCGGATCTGCTGTCGCGCGAGACGGCGCAGGCGATGACGCAGCGCGGGCCGAAGGCGGCACTGATCGAGATTCCCGGTGTCGGTCACGCACCTACCTTCGTCGATCCGGCGCAGATCGCCATTGCGCGCAAATTCCTGCTTGCATGATGACTTCTCGTCCCCATATTGCCGATTATCATGAATATCACCCGCTTGCACATCGGCGACACGCTTTCCGAAATCGCCATCCATAACGGCACCGTCTATCTGGCCGGCCAGATCGCGGAAGACGTTTCGCAGGATATCCAGGGCCAGACGCGCGAAGTCCTCGGTCACATCGATCGCCTGCTGGCCGAAGCCGGCAGCGACAAGACGCGCATCCTATCCTGCCAGATTTTCATTGCTGATGTCCGCGATTTCGATGGCATGAATGCTGCATGGAACGAATGGGTGCCGGCAGGGCATACGCCGCCGCGCGCCACCGTGGCGGTTACCTTTCCCGAGCCCAAGCGACTGGTCGAAATCGTGGTGGTTGCCGCCGCCAATCCATCCGGGTATTGAATGGTTTCCCTCGCCACAACGCAAAGCGATACGCGCGAATTGTTGCGCACGGGCCTGACCGAACAGGATGGCGCCCGTGTGATGGACGCGCTCGCCTTCGTCGAGCCGCTCTATCAGGGCAAGATCATTTCTTCGGCGCAAGAGAATCCCGAGAACGGTCAGGATGCTTTCGAATTTGTGCAGGGCGTGGCTTGTTTGATCGCGCAACTGGAGACGGATGCCGACACGCGGATCGCGGCCTTGCTGTTCGAGCTGGCTGAACTCGATCCGGTAGCCGCCGAAAAGATCGCGGAACGGTTCGGCAAGGAAGTGGCCGATCTGGTGACCGGCATACGTCAGTTGATGCGGTTGCACGAATTGACCTTCGTGCAGCAGGCTTCGCGCGGCAAAAACGCTGCGCAGGAAGCAGCGGATCAGCTGGAAGTATTGCGCAAGATGCTGCTGGCAATGGCGAGCGACATGCGTGCCGTCCTGGTGCGGCTGGGCACGCGCGTAATCACGCTGCGGCATTTCGCCGAGAAGAAATTGCAGAACGAACGTTCGCGTCAATACGCGCGCGAAACGTTCGACCTGTATACGCCGTTGGCAAACCGTCTCGGCGTCTGGCAATTGAAGTGGGAATTGGAAGACTTGTCGTTCCGTTTCCTGGAACCCGAATCCTATCGCCGCATCGCCTCGATGCTGGAAGAAAAGCGTGTCGAGCGCGAAGCCTTCGTCGAGAATTCGATCAAGCGCCTGCAGTCCGAGATGAAAGCGGCCGGCATCAAGGCCGAAGTGTTCGGCCGGCCCAAGCATATCT
>DATDLO010000299.1:0-5618 GCA_036519215.1 Oxalicibacterium sp. | reverse complement strand
GTCCGATCATCCGGATTTCGCCGCGTGGCTGATGAAGGAGGGCATCGGCTCGCTGTCGCTGAATCCCGATTCGGTCGTCGAGACGTGGATGAATCTCGCCGGCAAGCGATAGGCCTGCAGGCCAAACCGAGAAAACGGTTCTTTCCCGAGAGCGTTTGGAATAGACTGTGGCGGGAAACTGCAACAGTCGGTTTCCCAACGCCTCCGTGCGGGGCGAAGATTCACGCTTGTAATCGAAAGGAAGCAAACGAATGGCAGACTGGATGATCTGGTTTGCGGCAGCCTGCGTGCTCGTCATACTGGAAATGGCGACGGGTACCTTTTATCTGCTGATGATTGCCTTCGGTGCGGCAGCAGGCGGTATTGCTGCCTTCGTCGGTTTGCATGGGGCTGCGCAATGCGTGATTGCGGCCGTTGTCGCTGCAGTCGCTACCGCCGCGCTGCGGCGCAGTAAGCTCGGCCGCAGCGAGCGTGTCGATGCCGCGCGCGATCCGGCGATCAATCTCGATATCGGCCAGGCACTGGAAGTCGGAGAATGGCGAATTGCCGACGGCAGCGGGCAAGCCATTGCGCGTGTCATGTATCGTGGCGCGCTGTGGGATGCCGAACTGGCGCCCGGCGGCACGGCGGTACCGGGTCTGTTCATCATCCGCGAGGTGCGTGGCAACCGGCTGCTTTTGATCAATACCGATGTCGTCCGGCGCGAGCTGGCCGAAGCATCCGATTTGTCACAATAAGGGAAATTCCATGTTCGATACATCCATCCTGTTTTTCCTGCTGTTCGTCGTCATCGTCTTCGTCGTCAAGACGGTCAACGTGGTGCCGCAGCAGCACGCCTGGGTCCTCGAGCGGCTCGGTAAATATCATGCGACGCTCGGGCCCGGCCTGAAGATCGTGCTGCCGTTCATCGACCGTATCGCCTACAAGCATTCGCTGAAGGAAATCCCGCTCGACGTGCCGATGCAGATCTGCATCACGAAGGACAACACGCAGCTGGAAGTGGACGGCATCCTGTATTTCCAGGTGACCGATCCGATGCGCGCTTCCTACGGTTCGTCCAATTACATCCTGGCGATCTCGCAGCTGGCGCAAACGACGCTGCGTTCGGTGATCGGCCGCATGGAACTCGACAAGACCTTCGAGGAGCGCGACGCGATCAACCATGCCGTCGTCGGTGCGATCGACGAATCGGCCACCAACTGGGGCGTGAAAGTGTTGCGCTACGAGATCAAGGATCTGACGCCGCCGAAGGAAATCCTGCATGCGATGCAATCGCAGATCACGGCAGAGCGCGAGAAGCGTGCCTTGATTGCGGCATCGGAAGGCCGCAAGCAGGAACAGATCAATATCGCCACCGGCGAACGCGAGGCGGCGATCGCACGCTCGGAAGGCGAGAAACAGGCTGCGATCAACCGCGCGCAGGGCGAGGCTTCAGCCATCCTGTCGATCGCCGAAGCGACAGCCGAAGCGATCCGCAAGACCGGTGCGGCGATCCGCGAACCGGGCGGCGAGGGCGCGGTGAACCTGAAAGTGGCAGAGCAGTATGTCGAGGCATTCGGCAAGCTGGCGAAGACCAACAATGCGCTGATCGTGCCGGCCAATCTGGGCGATATCAGCGGCCTGATCGCCAGCGCGTTGACGGTAGTGAAATCGCAGGAAGCGCACAACAAGGCTTGAGATGCGCTGTGCGTAAATGAAAACGGCGCCTGTTCGGGGCGCCGTTTTTTATCGCCGGTTCTGTTTCAGTGCCGACTGGATTTCGCGTTGCGTATCGCGCTTCTTCTCGGTATCGCGTTTGTCGTGCTGCTTCTTGCCTTTCGCCAGGCCGATTTCGCACTTGATGCGGCCGCGCTGGAAATGCAGGTTCAGCGGCACCATCGTGTAGCCGGCGCGCTCGACCTTGGCTTTGAGTTTCTTGATCTCTTCGGCCTTCAGCAGCAGCTTGCGCGTGCGTACCGGGTCGGGTGTGACGTGGGTGGAAGCCGTCGCCAATGGACTGATGTGTGCGCCGAACAGGAAAATCTCGCCATTGCGTGCGATGACGTAGGCTTCCTTCAGCTGCACGTGGCCGGCTCGTATCGATTTGACTTCCCAGCCTTCCAGAACAATGCCGGCTTCAAAGCGTTCCTCGATGAAGTAGTCGTGGAAGGCTTTTCTGTTATCAACAATGCTCATGAGGGTTCTGCAACGGGTCGGTTAAAATGGCAACTTCGCGATTCTATCAAACGGACATAATCGGGTCTTAATCAATGGCGGTAGTGCATAAAACAGTCTTGCTGGGATACAGCGCGGAGCAGATGTTCGCGCTGGTCGATCGGGTGGAGGATTATCCGCAGTTCCTGCCATGGTGCGGCGGCGTGGATGTCAAGGAGCGCAGCGAGAACAAGCTGATCGCGACGCTGAAGATCAATTTCCACGGCGTGCGCCAGAGCTTTACGACGGAAAATACCAATAACCCGCCGCATGCAATGACGATGCAGTTGCTCGAAGGACCGTTCAAGCATTTGCATGGCACATGGAATTTCAAGCCGTTGCGCGAAGATGCGTGCCGCATCGATTTCGACCTGCAATACGAGTTTTCCAACAAGCTGATCGAAGGTGTGATCGGTCCGGTCTTCAACATGATTGCGACCAGCTTCGTCGATTCGTTCAGCAAGCGGGCGGAGCAGGTCTATGGCTGAAATGCCGGCAATGATTGCCGTCGAGGTCTGTTACGCAAGAACGGACCGGCAATTCCTGTTGCCGTTAAGCGTGGCCGAAGGCACGACGATCCAGCAGGCGATCGAGCACAGCGGCATTGTCGGTCTGGCACCGGAAATCGATATCAGCGTCTGGCGCGTCGGCATCTACGGCAAGCTGAAGGCGCTGGATACCGTGCTGCGCCAGCATGACCGCATCGAAATCTATCGGCCGCTGATTGCCGATCCCAAGGATTCGCGCCGACGCCGGGCGGACAAGAGCGCAAAGGGCGCTTGAATCTGCATTCTGCGTTAATGGACGGCCCAGGCTAACCTGCACCGTCTGGTTTCCTCTCATTTACAGTCGGATAACGTCTGCCGGTTTTCCCGCAGGGCGCTTGCGCGCTCCTCGTCGGTCAGGTAGATCCGTTCGCCGGTGGGCGACAGCCGGGTGATGCGCTGGCCGGATTGCAATGCGCGCTGGTAGTTGCCGACCTGATCACAACTTTTCTTCTTTGCCGCAGCCTGTTTAGCCTGTTCGGCTGCCTGCTTTTCCTTTTCCGCCTGCTCCGTACGCCGTTTCTGGAAATCGGCATTTTTTTCAGCGAGGGTAGGCGGGCCTTTCGGTGCGCTGCCTTCGTCCTTTGCGGTTTCTGGGTCTGCTTCGCTGTCGGCAGCCGGCGTTGCCGTTTGCGGCAATGCGCCTGGCGATTTCAGGATGCGACTGTTCGGCACCGAAGCCGGCGGCGGCACGTCCGAATATTGCTTGACGCCTTTGCCGTCCAGCCAGACATACTGGGCCAGTGCTGCGGTGCAACTGCCCGACAACAGTATTGCCAGGGTGAGCCGTTTGAGCGAATTCGGATGCATGGAAATCCTTGAAGAGTCGCGAAGTGATGCGATTTCGCCATGCTTCGGCGGCGATGTCAATGGTGGGCGGAAATTAAGCCGGACATACGCCCGGGCGGGCCAAAGCAGCCGCCGAACGGTAGCGAAACGGCGGGACGCGGCGGACGGATTTCTGTATAATTCGCTTTTGCGCCAATAGGAAAAACACTATGCGTCTACTACAAAAAGCACTCACGTTCGATGATGTGCTGCTGGTCCCGGCCTACTCCGACATTCTCCCTAAAGATACTTCGCTTGCCACGCGCCTGACGCGCAACATCACGTTGAATATTCCATTGCTGTCCGCGGCGATGGATACCGTGACCGAAGCGCGACTGGCGATCACGATGGCGCAAGAGGGCGGCATCGGCATCATCCACAAGAACCTGACGGCGCGTGAGCAGGCGCGTGAAGTGGCGAAGGTCAAGCGTTTCGAATCCGGTGTCGTGCGCGATCCGATCACGATTCCTCCGAACACCAAGATCCGCGACGTCATCGCGCTGTCGCAACAGCATGGCATCAGCGGCTTCCCGGTCGTCGAAGGCAAGAAGGTCGTCGGCATCATCACGAACCGCGACTTGCGTTTCGAAGAGGAACTGGATGCTCCGGTCAGCGCCAAGATGACGCCGCGCGACAAGCTGGTTTACGTGCCGGATGGCGCGGAGCTGTCCGAAGCCAAGCGCCTGATGAACAAGCACCGCCTGGAGCGCGTGCTGGTCGTCGGCGAGGATTTCGAGCTGCGCGGCCTGATTACCGTCAAGGACATCCAGAAATCCACCGAGCACCCGATGGCCTGCAAGGACAGCCAGGGCAAGCTGCGCGTCGGCGCGGCTGTCGGCGTCGGTCCCGATAACGACGAGCGCGTCGATCTGCTGGTCAAGGCAGGCGTCGATGTGATCGTGGTCGATACCGCGCACGGCCATTCGAAGGGCGTGCTGGATCGCGTGCGCTGGGTCAAGCAGAACTATCCGGACGTCGACGTCATCGGCGGCAATATTGCGACCGCAGCCGCAGCCAAGGCATTGGTCGAGCATGGCGCGGACGGCGTCAAGGTCGGTATCGGCCCCGGTTCGATCTGCACCACGCGTATCGTCGCCGGTGTCGGCGTGCCGCAGGTTTTTGCGATTTCCAATGTGGCAGAAGGATTGAAGGGCACGGGCGTGCCGTGCATCGCCGATGGCGGCATCCGTTTCTCCGGCGATATCTCCAAGGCGCTGGCGGCAGGCGCGTCCAGCGTGATGATGGGCAGCATGTTCGCCGGTACGGAAGAAGCGCCGGGCGAAGTGATCCTGTTCCAGGGGCGCAGCTACAAATCGTATCGCGGCATGGGCAGCCTGGGCGCGATGGCCGATGGTTCGGCCGATCGTTACTTCCAGGATGCGGCGAACAACGTCGACAAGTTCGTGCCGGAAGGCATCGAAGGCCGTGTGCCGTACAAGGGCAGCGCGATCGCCATCCTGTACCAGCTGGTCGGTGGCGTGCGTTCGTCGATGGGCTACTGCGGTTGTGCGACGATCGACGAATTCAAGGAAAAAGCGGAATTCGTCGAAATCACGTCGGCCGGCATGCGTGAGTCGCATGTCCACGACGTGCAAATTACCAAGGAAGCGCCGAACTACCGCGCGGATTGATTGCTGGCGAACAGGACAGCCTCCGGAATCAGCCATGACCACTACGCCGAAAAGCGTTTCTGTTCCTGTCGTTATGGACGATGCGGATGCGCTGGCGTCGGATGCGCAACTGTTACGCATCCAGCGCATCGGCGAAAGACTGTTCAACGTTGCGCATTGCATGGTGACCTTTGCCGACGCGAGCAGCGGTTTTCACGACGGCAGACAGGCGATCGCCCACGAATTCTGCCGCAGTCTGGCAGAGGCCGATGTGCTGACGGTCGTGCAGGATGCTTCTTCCGATTCCCTGCTGGCGACGCATCCGATGGTCAGCGGCGAACCGCGCATCCGTTTTCATGCGAGCAGCCCGATCCGCGATGCCGGTAAGGCGATCGTCGGTGCCGTGCATCTGGTCGATTACCGCGCGCGCAGCTTTAGCGAG
>DATDLO010000298.1:0-3455 GCA_036519215.1 Oxalicibacterium sp. | reverse complement strand
TGCGGCATCATCGTCAACGTGACGCCGTTCGAGCCGGAGTGGGAAGGCTACGTGACGCTGGAATTTTCGAACACGACGCCGCTGCCGGCAAAAATCTATGCGGGCGAGGGCTGCGCGCAGGTGCTGTTCTTCGAGAGTGATGAAGTCTGCGAAACCTCGTACAAGGATCGCGGCGGCAAGTACCAGGGCCAGCACGGCGTGACGCTGCCGAAGACCTGATTTTCTCCTCCGTTTTACTTCCTGCTGCGCCGCTATTCTGTCGGCGGCGCGGCAAACTTCCTCGCTTCGACAATCATCCTCTCCACCGCGCCCGACTGCGGCGCATCGCGATACGCCAGATGCAGCGGCGCGCGCAGGCCGGGCGCCTGTTCCAGCTGCAGATAGACGACGCCTTCCAGTTGCACATGCCGCATCGACGCCGGCACGATGGTGACGCCGATACCGGCGGCGACCTGGCTCAATGTCGATAGATACTTGCGCGCTTCCTGCACGACGCGCGGACTGAAGCCGGCGGTTCGGCAGGCGGCGATCACCGTGTCATACAGGCCGGGGCCGCTGGGGCGGCGGTTCAGGATGAAGTCTTCCTTTTCCAGCGCCGTCAGTGGCAGGCTCTTGCGGCGACGTTGTGTCCCTCGCAGTAACGGATGCGTGGCCGGCAGCGCCGCGATCATTTCTTCCACCAGCATCGTTTCCATCTTCAGGCCGGCAGCATTGCCGACCGGTGAGCGAATAAAAGCGACATCAAGCCGGTTGCGCAGCAGCGCTTCGACCAGTTCGGCCGTATTGTTTTCCTCGATGGCCAGCGCGACATCCGGCGAGCTTTGCCGGAAGGCGCGAATGACGGCGGGGATGAATGGATGCAGCGATGCGGTTTCGGTGAAGCCGACGACGATGCGCCCGCGCTCGCCGCGTGCGATGCGGCGCACGCTATCGATGGTGGTGCCGACCTGATCGAGGATCTGGTGTGCATCGGTCAGCAGCGCGTGGCCGCTCTCGGTCAGCTCCATGCCGCGCGGCAGGCGACGAAACAGGGAAACGCCCAGTTCTTTTTCCAGCGAACGGATTTGCTGGCTGAGCGGCGGTTGCTGGATGCCGAGACGTTGTGCCGCCTTGGTCAGATGGCCTTCCTCGGCGACGGCGACGAAGTAGCGCAGCAGGCGCAGGTCGATTGCAGACATATTTAAAAAGTATGATTCGATGCTGAATCATATATTAGACAGTATGTTGGTGCGAGCGTAACCTTTGTGCATGGAAACGC
This sequence comes from Oxalicibacterium sp., assembly GCA_036519215.1. Lineage (GTDB taxonomy): Bacteria > Pseudomonadota > Gammaproteobacteria > Burkholderiales > Burkholderiaceae_D > Oxalicibacterium. The sequence goes on along the minus strand of DATDLO010000298.1, from coordinate 2,197 downwards.
AACAAGAAACAATGCCGGTCGTCGAGACCGTATCGCCGAATACGGAACCCGTTGTGCCGACGACGATGGAACTGTTCCTCGGTTTTCTCGGACTGGGGATGATGGCCTTCGGCGGTGCGCTGCCGCTGGCGCACCGGATGCTGGTCGAGCGCAAGCGCTGGCTCAGCGAAGAGGAATTCACCGAGATGCTGGGGCTGTGCCAGTTTCTCCCCGGCGGCAACATGATCAACATGTCGGTTGCAGTCGGCATGCGCTTTCGCGGTGTGCGCGGCGGCATTGCCGGCTTGCTGGGATTGATCGCAGTGCCGTCGATGGTGGTCGTGCTGCTGGGCATGTTGTACGAGCGCTATCAGGACGATCCGCAAGTCGCGCATCTGTTCGCGGGGCTGGCCGCAGCGGCAGCCGGGCTGCTGGTGGCGATGGCGATCAAGATCGTTCGCCAGTTGCGTGGCAGCTGGCTCATGCTGGCCGTGGCCGCCGTCTGCTTTTGTGCGATTGCGTTGTTGCGATTGCCGCTGTTGTGGACGATGCTGGCGATGACGCCGATCAGCATCTTCATCGTGAAAATCGGCAAGGGCTTGCGCAAATGATGGCGACGCTGATTGCACTGGCGCTGATCTTTTCGCAGCTGGCATTGCTGGCATTCGGCGGCGGCAACACGATCCTGCCGGAGATGCAGCGGCAGGTGGTGGAAGTCCATCAATGGATGACGGCGCGCGAATTCAGCGCGTTGTTCGCGTTGAGTCAGGCCGCACCGGGGCCGAACATGATGATCGTGCCGCTGATCGGCTGGCATGTCGCCGGCTGGGCGGGTTTCATCGTGACGTCGGTCGCCAAGTTCGGCCCGTCGTCGATACTGACGATCGTGGCGCTGCATGCATGGACGCGCTTCAAGGACAATCCGTGGCGCCGCATCATCCAGGCCGGGCTGGTGCCGGTGACGGCCGGTGTGGTCGCAGCGAGTGCGGCGGTGATTGCGCATGCAGCCGATCGCGACTGGCTGTTGACAGCGATCACGGTGGTGACTGCGCTGCTGGCGTGGCGCACGCGCATTCATCCGTTATGGCTGCTGCTGGGCGGCGGCCTGATTGAACTGGCAGCGGGCAATTGGATGTAGGCCGGGCTACAAGAAAGAAAGCCGGCGTGCTTGCGCCGGCGATGAATCAACGGTGGTTCAGCGACAGTTCAACGGCGATTCGTGAAAGCCGTTTTCAATGCAGCGACCGGATCGGCGTTGCCGTCCAGACCGGTAACAGAAGACAGCAACGTCAGCACCTTGCCATCGAAGCGGAAGGCATCGGCCGACAGGAAGCCGCCGCTACCGGCCGCGCGCACGGTCACGACGATATCCGGTTTGCCGTCTCCATCTACATCGGAGAACAGCAGTTTCTCGATACCGCCGTCGCGCGGCCGTACCAGCCCGGTGATGAAACTGTCGTAGGGGAAGTTCGGTTCGCCTTTCGCATACAGGCGCACGCTGTAACTGCCGATGCTGCGCGGTTCAAGGTCGCCTTCCGCAACAACGACCGTCGCCTGCGTCGGCGGGAAGACGGCGTGCCGAACGACGCGTTCGTCATCGTTCGAGGCGGCTTTTGCGGTGGACGAAAAAAGGGCGAGGCAGAGCAGCAAAGCCGGCATCCTGTTCATCGATTCGGGTCCTTTCTGAAGAGTGGAAACTGAACGTATCTCGATTGCATCTTCATCCGTATTTTCAACTGCTTTTCAATTGCTGACGCGTGCGCCCTGACGTGCGAGCAGCGAGCGCAGCACGGAGCGATGGCAATGTTTTTCATCTTCGCAGTAGCAGCCGACCGAAAAATCAGTCTGATGTGATAACGCAGCCAACAGCGCAATCGCATGCTGGTTTTCCGGCGTCGCCATCTCGGCGCGATACTTGTTAAAGAAGACGCGCCAGTCTGCTGCGGTCTTGGCCTGATGCGCGAGCTTGATCGCTTCGGGCGAGGGTGCAAGGTTGGGGAACCAGACGTCGTACCAGTTCTGAGCTGCGAATTCGGATTTGGGAATGCCGCGCGGCGGGCGCCGTACGGTGCCGATGCGCAATCCTTCCTTGCTGCTGCGCTCGCTGCCCAGCCTGACGATGCGTACAGACATGATGTCTCCTCGGTGCCGATGCTTCCGGAAAGTAGTCATGGGGCGATCGCCCCGTCGTCAAACCTTACCGCAATTCAATCGAAGG
>DATDLO010000297.1:0-3655 GCA_036519215.1 Oxalicibacterium sp. | reverse complement strand
CCACGTGAAATCGGACATGGTATTTGGCGCAGGGATCAGGTTCAGGTCGCGGAAGGCGTGCGTTTGATGTTCATCGGACCGAAGCCCTGGCAAGTCGGCATCACCTCGATGTGGTTGACGTTGACATGCGGCGGCAGCGTGGCGATCCAGTAGGCGGTTTCAGCGATGTCGGCAGCCGACAGCGGCGTCGTGCCTTCGTAGACCTTGGCAGCCGCCGCGTCGTCCTTCAGGCGCACGTTCGAGAATTCGGTGCCGCCGGCCAGGCCCGGAGCGATGTTGGACGAGCGTACCGGCGTGCCAACCAGATCGGCGCGCAGGTTGCGCGAGAACTGGTCGACGAAAGCCTTGGTCGCGCCGTAGACGTTGCCGCCCGGGTAGGGGTGCGCGCCGGCGCCGGAACTGATGTTGATGATGTGGCCGCGACCGCGCTCCAGCATGCCGGGGAGCAGGAAGCGCGTGATCGTGACCAGCCCCTTGCAGTTGGTGGCGATCATGGTTTCCCATTCTTCCAGCGAAGCCTGCTGGGCCGGCGCGACGCCCAAGGCGAGGCCGGCATTGTTGATGAGCACGTCGATCTCTTTCCAGTCGGCCGGCAGATTGTCGAGCGCGGACTGGATGGATGTGCGATCGGTGACGTCCATGACGACCGGCAGCAGCGCCGGGCCGATTTCGGCGGCCAGCGCATCCAGCCTGTCCTTGCGGCGGCCCGCAGCGATCACGCGGTGGCCGTGACGGGCGAATTTGCGCGCCATTTCGGCGCCAAAACCGGATGTGGCACCGGTGACAAGAACGATCATGGTTTTCCCCTGTAAGAATGGAATCGGAGAATGAAGCGGCCGCGTCTGGCGCGGCCGTTGTATCGGATCAGCGTGCTGCTTTGGTGCCCGATTGCGCGCGGTTGATCAGGAAAGTGGTCAGCAGCGGCACCGGACGGCCGGTCGAGCCTTTCGCCGCGCCGCTCTTCCAGGCGGTGCCGGCGATGTCCAGATGCGCCCACGTGTATTTCTTCGTGTAGCGCTCGAGGAAGCAGGCGGCCGTGACGGCGCCGGCCGGCGGGCCGCCGATGTTGGCCATGTCGGCGAAGTTGGATTTCAGTTGCTCCTGATAGATGTCCTCGATCGGCATGCGCCATGCGGTGTCGCTCGCCTGCTTGCCGGCGACCAGCAGTTCGTTCGCCAGTGCATCGTGCGCGTCGTCGCTGCGCGTGAACAGGCCGGAATTGTGGTGGCCGAGCGCGGTGATGCAGGCGCCGGTCAGCGTGGCGACGTCGATGACGGCGGCCGGCTTGAAGCGTTCCGCATAGGTCAGCGCATCGCACAGCACGAGACGGCCTTCGGCGTCGGTATTCAGGATTTCGATGGTCTGGCCGGACATCGACGTGACGATGTCGCCCGGCTTGGTGGCGCTGCCCGACGGCAGGTTTTCGCAGGACGGGATCAGCATGAAGACGTTCAGCTTCAGTTTCATCTCGGCGATCGCGCGCATCGTGCCGAGGACGGAAGCGGCACCGCCCATGTCGTATTTCATTTCGTCCATCGCCGCACCCGGCTTCAGCGAAATGCCGCCGGAATCGAAGGTAATGCCCTTGCCGACCAGCACGATGGGTGCGTCCTTGGACTTGCCGCCCTTGTGCTTCAGCACGATGAATTTCGGCGGTTGCACGCTGCCGTTGGTGACGGACAGGAAACTGCCCATCTTCAGTGCTTCGAGCTGCTTGCGATCCAGCACTTCGACTTCCAGCTTGAATTCCTTGGCGATCTTCTTTGCGGTATTCGCCAGGTAGGTCGGCGTGCAGACGTTGGCCGGCAGGTTGCCGAGATCCTTCGTCAGGTCCATGCCGTTGGCGACAGCGGTCGCCTGTGCAACGGCCGCCTTGGCGGAGTCGGTCTGCGCTGCCGGCACGGCGAAGGCAATCTTGCCGACGCCGGCCGGTGCCGGTTCCTTCTTGCTCTTCAGCGTATCGAAACGATAGGCGACTTCACGCGCGGCCAGTACATAACTGCGCACGGCCCAGGCCGTGTCGCGCGATTTGACGATGTCGAAGGGCAGCGCCAGCATCGCATCGCCGGCACCCAGCGTGGAAAACGTGCGCGCAACGCTTTGCAGCGACGACAGGAAATCCTTTTCGGTCACGCTGTCTTCCTTGCCGAGACCGACCAGCAGCACGCGTTCGGCATTCGTACCGGCGAGGTTGCGCAGCAACAGGGTGGAGCCGGCCTTGCCGGTGATGTCGCCGGACTTCAGCGCGGCACTGATTTCACCCTTGCCGTCGAGGGCGCGAGCAGCGGAAGAGAGAATCCTGTTTTCGAAGACGGCGACTGCGATGCAGCCCGTTTTCAGACTGGCGAAGCCGCTTTTTGTGTCCAATGGTTTTATGCTAAAGTCCATGCGTTGCTCTCCTTGACGATCCCTCGATTATAGCCTTCCGATGATTTTTCAGCGCGCGCTCCGACGCGACTTGCTTAGTACCGCTGGCGCCGTCTTCACCACTCTCTTCACGATCACGATCACGATCACGCTGATCCGGATTCTGGGCCAGGCCGCGGGCGGTAAGATTGCATCGGGAGACGTTGTCGCGCTGCTCGGTTTTTCTGCACTCAATTATTTGCCCATCATCCTGAACCTGACCGGCTTCGTGTCGGTGCTGCTGGTCGTCACGCGCAGTTATCAGGATTCGGAAATGGTGGTCTGGTTCGCTTCCGGCCTCAGCCTGTCGCGCTGGATCAAGCCGGTGCTGATGTTTTCGCTGCCGTTGGTGGCAACGACTGCCGCTCTCAGCTTTTTCCTGACGCCATGGTCCAACCAGCAGAGCGCGATCTACAAGGAGCGCTATGCGAATCGTGAAGACATCGCGCGCGTCTCGCCCGGCAAGTTCCAGGAATCGTCGTCGGCCGATCGCGTCTTCTTCGTCGAAGGTGTCACTGGCGATTCGACGCGCGTCAAGAATGTTTTCGTCAGCAGCCAGCGCAATGGCAAGACCAGCGTGGTGGTGGCGAAGGAGGGGACTGTCGAATACGACAAGAACGGCGACAAGTTCCTCGTCATGAGCAAAGGCCGCCGCTACGATGGCGTGCCGACACAATCCGATTTCGAACTGATGGAGTTCGACCGCTACGGCGTGCTGGTCGGCCGCCAGTCGCAGGCGCTGGTTGGCGATACGTCGGCGCGTGCACTGCCGACCATCGACTTGATTCGCAATCGCTCCAATTTCAACGACGGCGAATTGTTGTGGCGCATGTCGCTGCCGCTGATGGGCGCGCTGTTGATGCTGCTGGCGATTCCGCTCGGCTTCGTCAATCCGCGTGGCGGACGCTCTGCCAACCTGCTGATCGCGCTGTTTCTGTTCGTCTTCTACAGCAACATGCTGAACTACGCGCAGGCGACCGTGGTGCAGCAGAAATCGACTTTCCTGTTTGCATGGTGGCCGGTGCATCTGGTGGCCGGTATCGTGATCACGGTGTTCTTCCTGTGGCGCCTGAAGGTCAATAGCCGCTGGCATCCGCTTGCGGTCTGGTCCAAGTGCAAGCGCGCGCTGCTGGGCAGGAGGATGGCGGCATGAAGATTTTGCAACGTTACTTCGCGCAGGAGATCGGCCGCAACGTATTGTTCGTGCTGATCGCCTTCCTCGCGTTGTTTGCCTTCTTCGACATGGTCA
>DATDLO010000296.1:0-3420 GCA_036519215.1 Oxalicibacterium sp. | reverse complement strand
CGATGCGCTGCGCATCCGCCAGCTCGGCGCGCCGAATGTGCAGGTGACCGGCAGCATCAAGTTCGACGTGGTGCCGCCGGAAGAAATGCTGGTGCGCGGTGCAGCGCTGCGCGCGCGCTTCGGTGCACGCCCGGTTCTGGCATGCGCCAATACGCGCGACGGCGAGGAAGCGCTGATCCTGTCGGAGCTGGCGCAGCTCGATATTCCCGATGCGCTGCTGTTGATCGTGCCGCGTCATCCGCAACGTTTCGACGAAGTTGCGCAGCTGGTTGCGGAACACGGCCTGAAGCTGGCGCGCCGTTCTTCGAGCGGCGAAGAAGTGCTGGCACCGGACGTACGCGTTTTCCTCGGCGACACGATGGGCGAGATGTTCGCCTATTACGCGGCGGCGGACGTTGCATTCGTCGGCGGCAGCCTGTTGCCGCTGGGCGGGCAAAATCTGATCGAGGCGTGTGCAGTCGGCACGCCGGTGCTGGTCGGGCCGCACACCTTCAATTTTGCCGATGCGGCGCAGAATGCAATCGAAGCGGGTGCAGCATTGCGTGTGGCCGATGCGTCGGAACTGATGCAGCAGGTGAGCAGGTTGCTGTCCGATGCGCAGATACGTAACGATATGGGGCAGCATGCGCAGCAATTTGCGCAGCAACATCGCGGTGCCACGGCGCGTACGATGGCTTTGCTTGCGCCTTTTGTGAATAAATGATCTGACGAGGTGAAGATGAATAACGCGGAAGACAAGATGCAGTCGTCGGACTTGCCGGAAACCGAAGCGCACAGGGAAGTGGTAGCGGAAGCCGCTGCCGATGCTTTCACGGTGACAGGGGAAAAACCGGTCGATTACCGCTATGTCCGTCATGGTCACGGGCCGTGCGCCTGCTGCGGTCCGCACAGCGAATGAATGCGGATGCAAGGCTGCATAAAAATGCCGGTCAGTTGACCGGCATTTTTTATAGGGTCAATCGGAAGAGATTGTCATTGCAGCTTCCGATCTCATCTCGTCGATCAAGTCTGGACAATGTCATCAAAGACCTATCATGCGCTGCCGAATTTCGTCCGCATGTTCTGTACCGGCCAGTGCAATTGCAATCCGCACGATCCAACTTTCGGTCGGTGCCGGCTTCAGTATTAGCAGCGGCAACAGGAACAATGTTGCGAGTGCCAGCGAACGGCGATCGAAAGTGATCGTCGGGTGATGCGCGCAGAAACGGATGAACAGCCAGGCAATGGCAAAGCCGAGCATCCAGCCGGTAATAACCTCCGATACCGAATGTACCTGCAGCACCAGTCGCGAAATGCCGATACCCAATGCAAACAGCACGCCGAACACGACGCCGGCAGTCAGTACCGTGCGCGAACGGCGTTGCAACAGTACATGCATCAGCACCGGCGCCAGCGATGCCGCGCGCATCGCATGGCCGCTGAATCCCCTGAAGTCGATGGCAGCGATGCCGATGCCCCAGCCTGCATAGGCGATCTTGGTTGCGGCGACGAGGAACAGGCCGCCGCCGAACAACACGCACCACAGCAGACAGGTGCGCCATGTGCGGGCGCACAGCAGCCAGACCGTGAGGACGGCTGCGGCGGGAATCGTGAGGTTGGTATCGGCGAGGCGGGTAAAGGCGATCCAGAAATCCATCATCCTGCCCGCTTCTCCGGTGCAAGGGCCGGTGCGCGGTCAGGCGCATGCACGGGTCGGCGATACGCGACGATCAGCATCACGATGCCGAGCGCGATCAGCGGCAGCGACAGCATCTGCCCGGCCGAGATCGTGATATTCGCAATGTGGACTTCATAGTCCGGCACGCGAAAGTATTCGGTGATGAAGCGCCCCATGCCGGACAGCAGGCAGAACATGCCGCCGACCGCCATGCGCGGGCGTTCCTTGCGCGCGAAGTACCACAGCAGGGCAAACTCCACGACGCCTTCCAGCGCCTGATACAGCGGCGACGGATGGCGCGGCAGGCTGTCGACGTTCGGCCAGATCATCGCCCACGGCAGTGTCGCATCGGCGATGCGGCCCGGCAGTTCGGCATTGATGAAATTGCCGAGGCGGCCGAAGGCGTAACCGAGCGGCACCATCGGTGCGATGAAGTCCAGCACGTCCCACGCATTGCGCCGGCGCTTGCAGGCCCAGATGCTCATTGCCAGCAGCACGCCGAGGAAGCCGCCGTGGAAGGACATGCCGCCGTTCCACACCTTGATGATTTCCAGCGGATTGGCGAAATAGAATTCCGGGTGATAGAACAGCACTTCGCCGAGCCGCCCGCCGACCACCACGCCGAGCACGCCGTAGAACAGCATGTCGTCGATATCTTCTTTCGTCCAACCGCAGCGCGCGATCTGCGGCTGCTTGATGCGTACGCGTGCCAGCACGACGAACTGGATGAAGGCGGCCAGATACATCAGGCCGTACCAGCGGATATGCAGCGGGCCGATCGACAGTGCGACCGGATCTGGCATCGGATGAACCCACATAACTCTATTTCTTTCGTAACAGTTCAAGGAAGGCGCGCAACACCGGTGAGGCGTTGTCGCGCCGCCAGGCCAATCCGGTCTCGACCAGCGGCGTCCTGTCCGCCAGTGGCCGGTATTCGACGCCGGGCCGCTTCAGGTTCGACACGGATTGTGGCACAAGCGCGATGCCCATGCCGGCGGAAACGAGGCCGATGATGGTCTGCATCTGGATCGCTTCCTGTCCGATGCGTGGCGTCAGCCCGGCGTCGTGATAGCAGGCGACGATGGCATCGTGCAGCGCCGGTGCAATGCGGCGCGGGAAGATCACCAGCGGCTGATCGGCCAGCGCCTGCAATGCGACCTTGGTCTTGCCGCGCAGCACGGACAGTCCTTTGGGTACGGCCAGGATCAAAGGTTCCGTCAGCACCGGCAGATAATCGAGCTGCGCCCGCGCGCGATCCGGCAACGGCGGGATCAGCAGGCCGACATCGACGCGATCCTGCAGCAGTTCCTCGATCTGCACATCGGTCGTCGCTTCGCGCAGATCGATTTCGACGTCCGGATACGCTTCGCGGAATTCGCGCAGCACCGGCGGCAGCACGCTGTAGTCCGCCGTCGAGACGAAAGCCAGCGACAGCCGGCCCGATGCTCCCGAAGCGGCACGCCGTGCCAGATCGGGCAGGGCGGAAGTCTGCTGAAGAATGCGTTGCGCTTCGGGCAATAGCGCCGTGCCGGCCGGCGTCAATGCCACGCTGCGGCTGGTACGCGAAAACAATTGCACGCCGCCGAGTGCCGCTTCCAGTTGCTGGATTGCCTGCGACAGCGGCGGCTGCGTCATGTGCAGCCGCTGCGCCGCGCGGCCGAAATGCATCTCGTCCGCCACGGTGACGAAATAACGCAATTGACGTAGTTCGATGTTCATCTGTTTGTCCGTCCGCTTGTGCGTGATTGATATGAAATACATAT
>DATDLO010000295.1:0-5353 GCA_036519215.1 Oxalicibacterium sp. | reverse complement strand
ATTCGATGCAGTGAGCGTTTTGCGGCAGGCGACTTGCCGCAACGAAGAAAGGGCGGGCCTATCATCGGCTCGCCCTTTCTTTTTCCCGGTGGATCAATGACAGCAGCTGGCATCGTCGGCGGAAGAGTCGGCCAGTCCGCGCAGGATAGGACAGTCTGCACGCGCATCGCCGCTGCACGATTGCGCGAGATGGTGCAGCGTGTCGCACATTTCGGTCAGTTCGGTAATGCGCTGTTCGAGTTCCGTTACGTGTTCCAGTGCGATTGCCTTGACGTCGGCGCTGGCGCGATGTTCGTCCTGCCATAGCGACAGCAGGTTGCGGATCTGGTCCAGCGAGAATCCCAGCGAGCGCGCACGCTTGATGAAGCGCAGCGTATGCACATCGTTGTCGCTATAAGTACGATAGCCGGAAGCAGTGCGCGGGCCGGGCCGGATCAGCTTGATGCTTTCGTAATGGCGGATCATCTTGGCGGAAATGCCGGAAGCGGTGGAGGCTTGTCCGATGTTCATGCGGTTTCCTTCATGCTGCGATTGGCGTTCGTGTTGTGATGCGTTCTGTGATCCGTGCCGTGAGCGGAACCATGGCTCGCCTTCCATCGTTTCAGCAGTAGCGCATTGCTGATGACGCTGACCGAGCTGAACGCCATCGCGGCGCCGGCGAACATCGGATTCAATACGCCGAAGGCCGCCAGCGGAATGCCGACCACGTTGTAGATGAATGCCCAGAACAGGTTCTGGCGGATCTTGCTGTAGGTGCGATGCGAGATGTCGATCGCGTCGGCCACCAGCGCCGGATCGCCGCGCATCAGCGTGATGCCGGCCGCGTGCATCGCCACGTCGGTGCCGGTGGACATCGCGATGCCGACGTCGGCTGCCGCCAGCGCCGGTGCATCGTTGATGCCGTCGCCAACCATGGCGACGATCTGACCGCCATTTTTCAATTCTGAAATCTTCGCTGTCTTCTCACCCGGCAGTACCTGCGCGATCACGCGGTCGATGCCGAGTGCGCGGCCGACGGTGTCGGCATTGCCCTGGTTGTCGCCGCTCAGCAGCACGGTCGCGATGTGCTGCGCATGCAGGCTGTCGATCGCGCGCGCGGCGCTGGCCTTGATCGTGTCGCTGGCGGTGATGAAGCCGAGCAGCCGATGCGTCGGGGTGACCTGCGCCAGCCAGGAAAGGCTGCGGCCGCTGCGCTCGAGTTCTTGCGCCTGCACATTTATCTCGTCGTCGAGCGCGATGCCTTCTTCATGCATCAGGCGCGAGGTGCCGAGCAGATACTGTTTGCCGTCTATCGTCGCGCGCAGACCGAGGCCGGCCAGCGCCTGCACCGCGCCGGCTTCGCCGGGAACGATCTGCAGTTCGGCGGCGCGTTGCATGACGGCGAGACCGAACGGATGCTCGCTGCCGCGCTGGATCGTTGCGGCCAGTTGCAGCAGTTCGCGTTCGGTTATGCCGATCGCCCGCACTTCAGCGACGCGCGCCTTGCCTTCGGTCAGCGTGCCGGTCTTGTCGAACACGACGGTGGTGACGCGATGCATGGTTTCCAGCGCTTCGGCATCTTTGATCAGGATGCCGTATTTCGCGGCGACGCCGGTACCGGCCATGATGGCGGCCGGCGTAGCGAGGCCGAGTGCGCACGGGCAGGCGATCACCAGCACGGTCACTGCGTTGATGATGGCCATCTCAATTCCAACACCAGCATCGGCACCGGCGAGCCACCAGCCGACAAAAGTAAACAATGCAATGACCAGCACCACCGGCACGAAGACCGCGCTGACCTTGTCCACCAGACGCTGGATCGGCGCCTTTGCCGATTGCGCGTTTTCCACCATGCGGATGATGCGCGCCAGCGTGGTTTCGGCGCCGATCGCTTCGGTGCGCACCAGCAGCATGCCTTCGGCATTGATGGATGCGCCGGTCACGCGGTCGCTTTCGCGTTTGACGACCGGCATGCTCTCTCCGGTGATCAGCGATTCGTCGACGTGGCTGCGGCCTTCGACGATGCTGCCGTCGACCGCGATGCGTTCGCCCGGACGCACGACGACCAGGTCGCCGACGCGTACGGCAGCGATGGCAATGTCGACGTCGTTGCCGTCACGCCGCACGCGCGCCGAATCGGGACGCAGTTTCTGCAATGCGCGGATGGCGGCGGCGGTCTGTTTCTTCGCACGCGCTTCCAGCCACTTGCCGAGCAGGATTAGTGTGATGACGACGGCCGACGCTTCGAAATACAGGTGCGGTGCATGTTCCGCATGCGCGGTCAGCAGCAGATAAACGCTGAGACCGTAGGCGGCGCTGGTGCCGAGCGCGACCAGTAGGTCCATGTTGCCGGTGCCGGCTTTTACTGCATGCCAGCCGGCCCGATAGAAACGGAAACCGAGCCAGAACTGTACCGGCGTCGCCAGCAGCCACTGCACCCAGCCCGGCGGCATCCAGTGCACGCCGAACGGTTGCAGCAGCATCGGCAGCACCAGCGGTGCCGACAACAACGCGGCGTACAGTACCGGCAGCCAGTCGCGTGCGGGGGCCGGTTCCTGTTGAGTGGTTGCGGCGGCTGGTAATGCGGCGCCATAGCCGGCTTGTTCAACGGCAGCAATCAGCGCGGACGGCGCGACGCCGGCGGTGGCCTGCACGCGTACCTGGTCGGTGGCCAGGTTGACGCTGGCGTCGAACACACCCGGTACCTTGCGCAGCGCTTTCTCCACGCGACCAGCGCAGGAGGCACAGGTCATGCCGGTCACGTCCAGCGACCATTCCTGCTGCGGCACACCGTAGCCGGCTTTCTCGATCGCTTCCTTGATCGGGAGATTAAGCGTGGCGGCGTCGATGCCGTCTGCCGTTTCGACGGCCAGCGAATCGGTGGCGAGGTTGACGCTGGCCTGTGCCACGCCCGGCAACGCGGCGACGGCTTTTTCGACACGCGATGCACAAGACGCGCAGGTCATGCCTTCCACGCCGAACTGCAGGCGGATGGCCGGGGCAGCGGAGGTTGAAAGCATCGGTTGCGCGGTGGTCATGATGGGCCTGTTCGGGAAAAATGGGATGAAGCCAGTGTCGACCTTGACATGATGGGAAGGTCAACCGGTTTTTTCAAGAAGAAACTGCAGGCGGGGAAAATTAGTTTGTTGGAACAAGGATTGCAAGTAAGTATGTACTTACTTTAATGTCTCTAGATAAGCGGCTATATCGCGTGCGTGTGCTTCCGAGACGCCCATGTCCGGCATCGCCGTCTGCGGATCGACGGCCTGCGGGTCGCGAATCCAGCGCATCAGATTGTCCGGTGTATTGGGCAGGCTGCCGGCGATCATGTCGCGCGATGCCAGTCCTTCCAGCGGCGGGCCGACGTGGACATCGGAGCCGGTGATGCCGGGAATCACGTGGCAGGCCTGGCAGCCATATTGCGTCAGTGCAATGCGACCTTTTGCCGGATCGCCGTGCAGCGAGGTGCGGCTAACGCGCTCGTCGCAACCGGCCAGCATCAGCATGACTGCAAATACGAGAGCGATGCGGCGGATCATGGCTGCGGCTCCCTGACACTCGCAGCGTATTGCGCCGGCGTCAGTTGCGGCAACTGCTGCATGAAGGCGACGATCTCCCATAGCTGTTCGTCCTGCAGTCGGTATTCCCACGCCGGCATGCCGCTCATCTTGATGCCGTGGCGTACGATCCAGTAGACCTCGTTCGATTGCCATTTCGACGGCGCATCGACCAGCGGCCCCGGTAGCGGTTGCATGCTCATGCCGATACCGTTTGGTGCGACGCCCGGTGCGCCATGGCATTGCACGCAATGCGCTTGATATAGCAACGCACCGCGCGCAATCATCGTTTTGTCGGTCAGGTCCGGCACGTCGACATCGCGTGCATGAAAGCGCACCGAATGATGCATGCCTTCTTCGAGCAGGGTATAGACGAACTGAAAATGCTGTGAGGTGGCCGACACGTTGTACAGGCCACTGCGCAGCAATGCGTAGCCGCCGATCAGGCCGAGCAACGCCAACACGCCCAGCGTGGCGAAAACGGTCTTGACGACAAGTCGGAGCGACGGTGAACGCATGGGTGCAATGGAAGAGGGGCTCATGTAGTCAGGTAGAACCGTAGCGGTAAAGTTCACGCGGCAATGTGCGCTGGCGCACGGCACGCCTGGTGTTGCGCTTCGATACTGACGTCACGACCGGTCAGCACATTGCATAGGTGCAATGCAACGCAGCGAGGATCGCCATGCATGCCAAGCAAACCACGACGTTTGGGTTGCGCTGTTGCGCCATTGTGCTTGCAGCGCTGGCGGCGTCCGCCTGTGAGGACCGGCTCGCCGACGACATCGCCAGCGGCGTCAGCATCGAACGCGGCAAGCGTTTGCTGGATCAATACCAATGCGGCAGTTGCCATGCTATTCCCGGGATTCCGGCCGCGCGCGGTACCGCCGGGCCGCCGCTGGAAGCGTTCGGCCGCCGCAGCTACATCGCCGGCCACATTCCGAATCGCCCCGATCTGCTGGCGCAATGGATCGTCGATCCGCACGCAAAAATTTCCACCACCACCATGCCGGCTATGGGCGTGTCGCCGGACGACGCGCGCGACATGGCAGCCTACCTGTATTCATTGCGATGACACGACGGCACTTGCGAACAGGTATTCTCGCCGCCACCGTCGCGACGCTGCTTGCCGGTTGCGCGAAGCTGCCGTTGCAGTCGGCATTGCATCCGTCCGGTAACGATGCGGCGGTCATCGCGGAGATGGCGTGGTGGCTGATCGGCGGGGCGGCGGTGATTTTTGTCGGCGTGATGATCCTGCTGGCGGCGAGCCTGCGCGACGGGCGCAGGCCGGTGAAGCCGGGCGTCTGGCTGCTTGGTGCCGGTGTCGCATTTCCGGTGGCAGTGCTGACGGTGCTGCTCATCTACGGCCTGGTGCGCAGTCAGCAGTTGCTGGCGCCGATGTCGCAGAACGCATTGATCGTGTCGGTCACGGCGAAGATGTGGTGGTGGGAGGTGCGTTACCGCGATCCTATGACTGGTAACGATGTCGTGACAGCCAACGAGATCCGCCTGCCTGCGCATCGCGATGTCTATTTCGCGCTGACCAGCGACGACGTCATCCACAGTTTCTGGGTGCCGTCGCTGGCCGGCAAGGTGGACATGTTGCAGGGCCGCATCACACGCTTGCGCGTGCGTACTGGCGAGCCTGCCATATTGCGCGGGCAATGCGCCGAATACTGCGGCGAGCAGCATGCGCGGATGGCGCTGCACGTCGTGGTCGAGGAAGAAGCTGTATTCGATGCCTGGCTGGAGAATCAGACGCGGCCGGCGCGAGTGCCGGCGAATGTGCTGCAAGAGCGTGGCCGCGCGCTATTCATGGA
>DATDLO010000294.1:0-5168 GCA_036519215.1 Oxalicibacterium sp. | reverse complement strand
AAGGAGCAGTTATGCGATTGAATCTCTTCGTGAAATCCGCTGTCATCGCTGCAGGTGCGGCTTTGACGATTACTTCGGCAATGGCGGCAGACATCACAGGCGCCGGCGCAACCTTCCCGTATCCGATCTATTCGAAATGGGCAGAATCCTATAAAGCGGCAACCGGCACCGGCCTGAACTACCAATCGATCGGCTCCGGCGGCGGCATCAAGCAGATCAAGGCCAAGACCGTCGACTTCGGCGCGTCCGACATGCCGTTGAAACCGGCCGATCTGGAAGAAGCAGGCCTGGTGCAGTTTCCAGCCATCATGGGCGGCGTGGTGCCTATCGTCAACCTGGAAGGCGTAGCACCAGGCCAGATGAAGATGACGCCGGAAGTTCTGGCCAACATCTACCTGGGCAAGATCACCAAGTGGAACGACGGCAAGATCAGCGCGATCAACCCGGGCGTGAAACTGCCGGATAGCGACATCACCGTCGTCCACCGTTCGGACGGTTCGGGCACGTCCTTCCTGTGGACCAACTTCCTGTCGCAAACCAATGCTGACTTCAAGAACGAAGTCGGTGCAGGCACGGCTGTCAAATGGCCTGTCGGCGTGGGCGGCAAGGGTAACGAAGGCGTCGCCGCCAACGTGCAGCGTATCAAGGGTTCGATCGGTTACGTCGAATACGCATACGCACACAAGAACAAGCTGTCGCACACGCAGCTGAAAAACCGCGACGGCAACTTCGTCCAGCCTGACGACACCAGCTTCAAGGCTGCTGCTGCCGGCGCCGATTGGGCCAAGACCCCGGGCATGCAAATCGTGCTGACCAACCAGCCGGGCAAAGCCAGCTGGCCGATTACCGGTGCTTCGTTCATCCTGATGCACAAATCGCAAGCTTCGGCTGAACGTGCAAAGGAAGTCCTGAAGTTCTTCGAATGGTCGTACAAGAACGGTGGCGCAATGGCTTCCGAACTGGACTATGTCGCGATGCCTGAATCGGTTGTGAAGCTGGTCGAGCAAGCCTGGAAAGCCGACATCAAGGACGCTTCGGGCAAGGCGATCTGGTAATCGCTTCCTTCCACGCTATCTAACATGACGGGCCGGCCGCAATGACGAAATCCGACAAGGGTTCCGCTTTGCCCCGGCCCAATTCGCCTGAGAAGACCATGAGCGCACATCCCGATACTTTTCCTGCTCCGGCCATGATGGGTCAGGATGCCAAAACACAGGGTGCCGTTTTCAGCAAATCGCTGATGGCCACGATGCGCCGCCAGCGCCTGCAAGACTTTTTGTTCCACAAGGTTACTTTCCTGTTCGCATTGAGCGTGCTGCTTGTCCTGCTGGGCATCATCGCGTCGCTGATGATCGGAGCGTGGCCGGCCTTGAAGGAATTCGGCCTGCCGTTCATCACCAGCATCGAATGGGATCCCGTCAACGACCAGTACGGTGCGGCGATCGCCATCGTCGGCACGCTGGTTACTTCACTGATTGCGTTGCTGATCGCGTTTCCGGTCAGCTTCGGCATTGCATTGTTCCTGACCGAAATCTGCCCGGCCTGGCTGAAGCGCCCGCTGGGTACTGCGGTGGAGCTGCTGGCCGGTGTGCCCAGCATCATCTACGGCATGTGGGGATTGTTCGTCTTCGCGCCGTTGTTTTCCGATTACATTCAGCCGGCACTGGCATCGACGCTGGGCAAGCTGCCGATCATCGGCAACCTGTTTGTCGGCCCGCACATGGGCATCGGCGTCCTGGCTGCCGGCATCATCCTCGCCGTCATGATCATCCCGTTCATCGCTTCGGTGATGCGCGACGTGTTCGAGATCGTGCCGCCGGTACTGAAGGAATCCGCCTATGCGCTGGGCTGCACGAAGTGGGAAGTCGTGCGCAAGGTGGTGCTGCCATACACGCGCATCGGCGTGGTCGGCGGCGTGATGCTGGGGCTGGGCCGTGCGCTGGGCGAGACGATGGCGATTACCTTCGTCATCGGCAATGCGCACAAGCTGTCATGGTCGCTGTTTTCGGCCGGTAACAGCATCGCCTCGACGCTGGCCAACGAATTCGCCGAGGCGGAAACGACGCTGCACGTATCGTCGCTGTTCGCGCTCGGCCTGATCCTGTTCGTGATTACTTTCATCGTCCTGTCGGCCGCCAAGCTGATGCTGATGGGCATGGCCCGCAAGGAGGGCGCGAAATGACCGATACCGTCATGCAAAAAGAGCAAATTAATCCTGTCTACCGAAAACGCCTGTTCATCCATCGCGTCGGCATTGCGCTGTCGTTCCTGGCGATGGTGCTGGGCCTGTTCTTCCTGATGTGGATTCTGTTCACGCTGATCGTCAAGGGCGTGGGCGCAATCGACCTGGCCATCTTCACAGAAACCACGCCGGCACCGGGCAGCGAAGGCGGCGGCCTGATGAATGCGATCGTCGGCAGCCTGCTGATGGTTGGCGCGGCGACGCTGATCAGCACGCCGATTGGCGTCTTTGCCGGCGTCTATCTGGCCGAATACGGCGAGGTCAGCCTGTTTGCCAAGGTCACGCGCTTCGTGACGGACATCATGCTGTCGGCGCCGTCCATCGTGATCGGCCTGTTTATCTATGCGATATACGTCGCCAATGTGCAGCACTTCTCCGGCTGGGCTGGCAGCTTCGCGATCTCGCTGATCGCGATCCCTGTCGTCGTGCGTACCACGGACAACATGCTCGGCATGGTGCCGACCAGCCTGCGCGAAGCGGCATTCGCACTGGGTGCGCCGCGCTGGCGTGTCTCTACTTTTGTGCGGTTGCGTGCGGTGAAGGCCGGCGTCATCACCGGCGTGCTGCTGGCGGTGGCGCGTATTTCCGGCGAGACGGCGCCGCTGCTGTTCACCGCGCTGAACAACCAGTTCTACAGCGCGAACATGAATGCGCCGATGGCCAACCTGCCGGTCGTCATCTATCAGTTCGCGATGAGCCCATACGAAAACTGGCGCGCGCTGGCATGGGGCGGCGCACTGTTGATCACGTTCAGCGTGCTGGCACTCAACATTCTGTCGCGCTCGCTGTTCAATCAAAAGATCAATCACTGAAACTGAATTCTTCCGGGCTAACTCTATGACTATGTCTGCAGAAACCATCAACAAAAAGACCCTCGAGATCCAGAATCTCAACTTCTACTATGGCAGTTTCCAGGGATTGAAGAACATCAACCTGGACATCCACGACAAGAAGGTAACGGCTTTCATCGGCCCGTCCGGCTGCGGTAAATCGACGCTGCTGCGTACCTTCAACCGCATGTACGACCTGTATCCGGGGCAGCGTGCGGAAGGCAGCATCCTGTACCACGGCGCCAATATTCTGGAAGCAGGGCAGGACGTGAACATGCTGCGTGCCAAGGTCGGCATGGTGTTCCAGAAGCCGACACCGTTTCCGATGTCGATCTACGACAACATCGCCTTCGGCGTGCGCCTCTATGAAAACCTGCCGAAGGGCGAGATGGACGAGCGTGTCGAATGGGCGCTGAACAAGGCGGCGCTGTGGAGCGAAGTGAAGGACAAGCTGAACAAGAGCGGCCTGTCGCTGTCCGGCGGCCAGCAGCAGCGTCTGTGCATCGCGCGCGGCGTGGCTGTGAAACCGGACGTGCTGCTGCTGGACGAACCGACTTCGGCGCTGGACCCGATCTCCACCGCGAAGATCGAGGAACTGATCAGCGAGCTGAAGGGCGATTACACGATCGCCATCGTCACGCACAACATGCAGCAGGCCGCGCGCTGCTCGGATTACACCGCCTATATGTATCTGGGCGAACTGGTCGAATTCGGCGAGACGGATCAGATCTTCATGAATCCGGCCAAGAAGGATACGCAGGACTACATTACCGGCCGCTTCGGTTGATTGCGTCCCGAAGAACATCAACAAGCGACTCGTAAATCGAATATTCAGGAGAAACCATGACAGGCGAACACTCTTCCAAGCAATACGACATGGATCTGGAAACCATCCGCTCCAAGGTGTTGCTGATGGGCGGCCTGGTCGAAAGCCAGTTCCAGGACGCCGTTGCCGCCTTCCGCAGCGGCAATGTGGCGCAGGCCGACCAGATCATCAAGGCCGATGAAAACGTCAACAACCTCGAAGTCTCGCTGGACGACGCGTGCAGCCATCTGATCGTCAAGCGGCAGCCGGCCGCCAACGACCTGCGCACCGTGATGGCGACGATCAAGGTCATCACCGACCTGGAACGCGTCGGCGACGAATCGACCAAGATCGCCCGCGCAGCCAAGAGCATCAGCGAACGCGGCGCGACGGCAATCAATCACTATGAAACGATTCGCGTCATGGCTGCCAGTGCAGGTAATATGCTGCATGATGCACTTGACGCTTTTGCCCGCCTGGACGGCAAGCAAGCGATCAAGCTGATTGCGCAGGATGAAGCGGTCGACCACGAATTCCGTTCCATCATGCGTGCGCTGATTACCTTCATGATGGAAGACCCGCGCACGATTTCCGGCGCGCTGGATACATTGTGGGTTGCCAAGGCGATCGAGCGCATCGGCGACCATGCAAAGAACATCGCCGAATACGTGATTTATATCGTCGAAGGCAAGGACATCCGCCATACCGACTACGCCGTTTCCCGCCTGGATGAACGTACTGCCAGCTAACCGAATATGCCTGCTGAAAAACCAACGATTCTCATTGTCGAAGACGAACTGGCTATCATCGAACTGGTGACGTTCACGCTGAAAGGCGCCGGCTGGAACGTCGCTTCAGTGCAAAATGCTGCCGAAGCCTGGGAGTTCCTGCAGCAGCGCCTACCGCAACTGATCCTGCTGGACTGGATGCTGCCGGATCAGAGCGGCCTGCGCCTGCTGTCGCGTATCCGCAGCGATCGGCAGTTCAACGAACTGCCGATCATCATGCTGACGGCCAAGAGCATGGAAGAAGACAAGATTGCCGGCCTGGACAACGGTGCCGACGATTACGTCACCAAACCGTTCTCGCCACGCGAACTGACGGCGCGTATCAACGCACTGCTGCGCCGCAAGACGCCCGAACATTCGCAGACGCTGATGAATGCCGGCCCGATCACGCTCGACCCGATCAGCTGCAGCGTCACGCTGAAGGGCGACAAGATCGATATCGGCCATGCCGAATTCAAGCTGCTGAAGTTCCTGCTGGCACATCCGGAACGGGTGTTCTCGCG
>DATDLO010000293.1:0-2911 GCA_036519215.1 Oxalicibacterium sp. | reverse complement strand
CACCAGCGATACTTCCGGAATGTCCAGGCCTTCACGCAGCAGGTTGATGCCGACCAGCACGTCGAAGGTGCCGATACGCAGATCGCGGATGATCTCGACGCGCTCGACCGTATCGATATCGCTGTGCAGGTAACGCACCTTAATGCCGTTGTCGCTGAGAAATTCGGTCAACTGCTCGGCCATGCGCTTGGTCAGCGTCGTCACCAGCACGCGTTCGTTCTTCTTCACGCGATCGGTGATTTCCGACATCAGGTCGTCCACCTGCGTCGACGCCGGTCGCACATGAATGATCGGATCCACCAGGCCGGTCGGCCGCACCACCTGCTCGACCACCTGATCGGCATGCTGGTTCTCGTAGTCGGCCGGCGTGGCCGACACGAACACGGTCTGCCGCATCTTGCCTTCGAACTCGTCGAAGCGCAGCGGCCGGTTGTCCAGTGCCGACGGCAGACGGAAACCATAATCGACCAGATTCGTCTTGCGCGCGCGGTCGCCGTTGTACATGCCGTTCAACTGGCCAAGCAATACGTGCGATTCGTCCATGAACATCAGCGCATCCTGCGGCAGGTAATCGACCAGCGTCGGCGGCGGATCGCCCGGCTTACCGCCACTCAAATGGCGCGAATAGTTTTCGATGCCCTTGGTGAAGCCGATTTCCTGCATCATTTCCAGATCGAAACGCGTGCGCTGCTCCAGTCGCTGCTCCTCGACCAGCTTGTTTTCCTTGCGGAAGAATTCGAGGCGACTGCGCAACTCTTCCTTGATCGTCTCGATCGCCCGTAGCACGGTCGCACGCGGCGTCACGTAATGCGAACCGGGATAGACGGTGAAACGCGGTATCTTCTGCTTGACGCGGCCGGTCAGCGGATCGAACAGTTGCAGGCTTTCGACTTCGTCGTCGAACATTTCCAGCCGCACTGCCAGTTCGGCATGCTCGGCCGGGAAGATGTCGATCGTATCGCCGCGCACACGGAAAGTACCGCGGCCGAAATCCACTTCGTTGCGCGTGTATTGCATCGCGATCAGACGTGCGATCACATCGCGCTGGCTGATCTTGTCCTTGGCGCGCAGCGTCAGGATCATCTGGTGGTATTCGTTCGGATTGCCGATACCGTAGATCGCCGAGACCGTTGCCACGATGACCACATCGCGCCGTTCCATCAGCGATTTTGTGCACGACAGACGCATCTGCTCGATGTGCTCGTTAATCGACGAATCTTTCTCGATGAACAAGTCGCGCTGCGGAACGTAGGCTTCCGGCTGGTAATAATCGTAATAGCTAACGAAGTATTCCACCGCGTTTTGCGGGAAAAATTCACGAAATTCGCTATACAACTGCGCGGCCAGCGTCTTGTTCGGCGCAAACACGATGGCCGGGCGGCCCAGGCGCGCGATAACGTTGGCAACCGTATAAGTTTTTCCCGAACCGGTCACGCCCAGCAGCGTCTGATAGAACAGGCCATCGTTGATGCCTTCCACCAGCTTGTTGATCGCCTCCGGCTGGTCGCCAGCCGGCGGAAACGGCTGGTACAGCCGATAGGGAGAACCCGGGAAAGTAACGAACTTCGATTCGTCGAGAGAACTGGTAACTTGGGATAAATCAGACATTGACACCTGACCTTTGGTAGAATTATGAGTCGCATTCTCCACGCAAGACTTGTGGCCTTGCGCTTCATACAACCCGTCTGCAATCACGTCCTTGCAGCCAACTTTTGATGTTATCACGATGAACGCACCTATTCCTGCCTCGCTCCTCACCGCCATCGAAATGGCGCCCCGTGATCCTATCCTCGGCATCACCGAAGCCTTCAACGCAGACAAGAACCCGAAGAAAGCCAATCTCGGCGTCGGTGTCTACTACGATGACAACGGCAAGCTGCCGCTGCTCGAATGCGTACGCAAGGCCGAAGCGCAGATGATGGAAAAGTTGTCGCCGCGCGGCTACCTGCCGATCGACGGCCTGGTTGCCTACGACAAGGCAGTACAAGACCTCGTATTTGGTGCCGATAGTTCGGTTGTCAAGGACAAACGTGCAGTAACTGCGCAAGCCATCGGCGGCACCGGCGCATTGAAGCTGGGTGCAGACTTCCTGAAGCGCTTCTCGCCGAACGCGCAGGTCTGGATCAGCGATCCGAGCTGGGAAAACCATCGTGCGCTGTTCGAATCGGCCGGCTTCGTCGTCAACACCTATCCGTACTACGAAGAAAGCTCGCACGGCGTGAACTTCGCCGGCATGCTGGATACGCTGAAATCGATTCCGGCCGGCTCCATCGTCCTGCTGCACGCCTGCTGCCACAACCCGACCGGCGCCGACCTGACTGATGCGCAATGGAAGGAAGTCATCGCCACCGTGACCTCGCGCGGCCTGATCCCGTTCCTCGATATGGCCTACCAAGGTTTCGGCGATGGCATCGAATCCGACGGCAAGGTCGTGCGCCAGTTCGCCGAAGCCGGCGGTCCGGTGTTCGTCTCGAACTCGTTCTCGAAATCGTTCTCGCTGTATGGCGAACGTGTCGGCGCGCTGTCGATCGTTGCCAACAACGCCGAAGAAGCTGCACGCGTGCTGTCGCAACTGAAGCGTGTGATTCGCACCAACTACTCCAACCCGCCGACGCACGGTGGCCAGGTGGTCGCCACTGCGCTGGCCAGCCCTGAACTGCGCGCGCTGTGGGAAGAGGAACTGGCAGGCATGCGCGTACGTATCCGCGAAATGCGCCAGGCACTCGTCGAGAAGCTGAAGGCGCAAGCGCCGGGTCACGACTTCGATTTTGTGATCCAGCAGCGCGGCATGTTCTCGTACTCCGGCCTGACGAAAGCGCAAGTGGATCGTCTGCGTGAAGAGTATTCGATCTACGCCGTCGACACCGGCCGCATCTGCGTGGCTGCACTGAACAGCGGCAACATCGATTAC
>DATDLO010000292.1:0-6010 GCA_036519215.1 Oxalicibacterium sp. | reverse complement strand
GATACAGCTGATGCGCCATGTCCGGCAGCAGCAGCACGTGGTCGGTGAACAGTTCGGCCGTCTGCAGCGATGCGCGATCGCGCACGCACAGGTGCACGTCGCCATGCTGGCGGAAGATGTGCGCCGAACGCAGCATCGTTTCGTCCGACGAAAAATGCAGTGACTGCGGCAAGATGACGATACGGTTGTTCTTGCAACTCTGCACCACGCGTTCGCGCAGTTGCTGGAAGCATGGATACAGATCGCCGAAATTGCCACCGCCGTGGAAGACGATGACATCGCCCGGCGCGACCCAGCGTGTATCAAAGGCATCGTGCGGTGCGATCGTCTTCAGCTGCAGTCTCTGCTTGCGGAAAAAAGCCAGCGTGCCGTGCATGATCAGCAGGTCGCCGACATTGCCGTGCGTCGGAATGTCCACGTAATGAAAAGGCGCATCGCCGATCAGGGCAGCCAGTACCGCATGCCGCTCCATCAGCGCATTGCACAGTTCCACATGATTTCCGCTGTATTCCATGCCTGTCGCTCCGTCAGTAATCGTTGAGGACGGCACCGACCATCATCACGCCCGCATGCTTCATCGAATCGACCAGGTTGCCGACGGCGCCGGTATGGCTGGCGTGCCGTCGCGCCACCACCATTGCCGCGCCGGCGCGCATGGCGGCGATCTGGCCGTCCGCATATTCGCTGTCGGCCGGCGTATCGATCAGGATCACGTCGTATTCGCCGATGTAATCGGCCAGCATCTGTGGGAAGGCGCGGCGGCCCAGCAATTCCTGCGGATTCGGCGGCGTGGCGCCGGCCGGCAGGATGGACAGGTCGATCATCGACGTCACACGCTGCACATCGTCCACACTGCCGCGCCCGGCAAGGATCGACGACAGGCCGCTGCGGTTGTCGACACCGAACAACTGGTGCTGGCGCGGATTGCGCATGTCGGCATCGATCAACAAGGTGCGCTGGCCGAGCTGCGAAAACAGCACAGCCAGATTGGCGGCGATGTAACTGCGGCCGTCGCCGGCTTCAGCGCTGGTGATCGCCAGCGCCGAACGCCGCTCGCCGGTACCGAACCAACGCATCACCAACTGACTGCGCAACGCACGCAGCGATTCGACTTCCTTGTTGAAGGGATCATAGGCAGCGACCAGCTCTTCGCTGACCGTGCTCTGTCCGCGCAGCAGATAGGGATAGGAAAACTGGTTCGACAACGCGAATTCGATATCGGTCGGCGTCAGCAACCCCAGTGAAATGCCGGCATCGCCGAAGCGCTGGCGGCTGATGCGCTGCTCTTCCAGGATGCGTTCGGTTTCCTCGTGTGTTAAGCGCCCATTGTCCATCAGGATGCGGCCAATCTGGCCGGTCGTCAGCCGCGGCGCTTCCTGGTAACGCAGTCTGGCCGCGTCCTGAATCTGGTTCGATAATCTCATGTGCTGTTTTCCCAAAACGGTATTCCTCGGTGGCGAAATCTGACGAGCGTCAGGCCGGTGCCGGCGGTCGGCCAAAACCCGATCCTGGCGGACCAAGCCGCGGCGGATCGCGATGGCGCCGCACGCTTCCGACAGCCTTCGGTTTCTCGATGACGCCGATCAGCGGCAGGCCGAACAGGCGCGTCAGGTCGTCGCTGGAACGCACGCGGTGATCCAGCAATTCCATCGCGATCGCGCCGACAATGCCGAGAATCAAGCCGACCACGACAGCCACCAGCAGGTTCAGCAACAGGCGCGGCGAAGATGGATGCAACGGCGCGGTGGCGGCCGTCAGCACGGCGATGTCCGATTGCGTGGACTGGCCTTCGAGGCTGGTCTGCGTCAGGCGCTGCGACGCGGTTTCATACGCTTTCTTCGCACTCTCCATCTCGTTGGTCAGCACGTTCATCTCGTCGCGCGCGCCGTTCAATTGCATGACCTTGGCTTTCTGCGCGTCCAGTGCGGCGCGCAGTTCCGTCACGCGCTGCTGCTGGATGCGTGCATTGCTGACGATGCCTTGCGAGGCGAGGCCGATCTGGCGGTTCAGGCTGGCACGCACCTCATCCAGCTCGGACTTGGCGGCGATGTATTGCGGATGGTTGCTGCCCAGGCGTGCGGAGACGTCGGCAAATTTCGCTTCGGCTTCCGCCATGCGCGACTTCAGCGACTGGATCAGCGGATTGTTCAGCACGTCCGGCGAATTGGCTGCACTGCTCCTGACCTGCTTCTGGCGCGACGAGGCTTCCATCGCGAGCGCCTGTGCCGTCACCAGCTGGCTGGACAACTCGTTCATGCGCGACGTTTCGACGTCGAGCTGGTCGTTGCTGCTGAAGATGTTGTGCTGCTTCTGGTAGGCAGACAGCTTGTTCTGTGCCGCTTCGAAGTTGTCGCGCAATTGCTGGATCTGCGCATGGAAATATTCGGTCGCCTTCTTTGCCGGCGCCACCTTCAGCTGCACGCTGACCTGCTGGTAGGCGGAGGCGAAGGCATTTGCCACGGCCGCCACGTATTGCGCATCGTCGCCGGTAAAGGTGATGTTGAGCACACTGCTCTCGCGTGCCGGCTCCACTTTCAATTTGGAACGCAGGCCGTCGGCCAGCCAGTCCTGTATCGTCATGTTGCCGTGTTCGGTGCTGGCGAAACGTTCGCGCACAGCCGGATTTTCAGCCAATTTCAGGTCGCGCACGACCTGCAGTGCCACGGCCTTGCTGTTGACGATATCCACCTGCGTCGGCAGATAGCCCGGCATCAATTGCGTCGGCACATTGGCGCCGGTGACGGGATCGATACCCTTGCTGTTGAGCACCAGCGATGTCGTCGCCTTGTAGGTCTTCGACATCACGAGGCTGACGACGAAGGCGGCCGAAACCGTCAGCACCAGCAGCAGCAGGATGATGCGATATCGTGCGCGTAGTGCGAGCAGGATCTGGGTGAGCGTCATGGGTTACTTCCTTTGACTATACTTTTCTGTGCTTCGTTTAAAACAGGCTTTCCTTGACGTAGACGATGTCGCCCGCCTTGACCAGGTCGTCATGGTTGACTTCGATCTCGTGCAATTCGCCTTTTGCATCGCGCCGCTTGATGCGGATGCCGCGTTCGGTACCGCGCGGGCTCAGACCGCCGCCGGCAGACAGTGCCTGCAACACGATCATGTTGCGTTCCAGCTTGTAGGAGCCCGGCTTCTGCACCTCACCGTAGATATAGAAATGCGGCGCACGTTCCACATACAGAGAATCGCCTGCCATCATCTGCGGATTGCTGTTCGGATCGGAGGAACCCATCATCTTGTCCAGATCGATGGTTTCCTTGGTGGTCTTGCCGTCGCGCGTGCGCATGAGCACGATGTTGTCGCCGGCATCCGGCGTCATGCCGCCGGCCAGCGCCAGTACGTCGGTCAGGCTGCGCTTGCCGTCGACCGGATAGCGCCCTGGCTTGTTGACCTGGCCGAGCACCGAAACCTGCTGGCTCTGCATTTCGCTGACCATCATGCTGACCTGCGGATTGCGTATGAAGCCGCCTTTTTCGAGCATGTCGGCAATCCTGTGTTCCGCCTGGCCGGTGGACATGCCGCCGACCGTCACTTCGCCGATCAGCGGGAACGTGATGGTGCCGGCCTCGCTGATGCGCGTTTCCAGCGACAGATCGTTGTTGCCGAACACACTGATCTTGACGACATCGCCCGGTCCGAGCGGCACATCGGTCGTCGCGGTTTGCGCGTTTGCCTGCAGCAATGCGCAGCAGAACAGCAGCAAAGACAACATCAGGATCCTGTTTTTTTTTCAGTACATATTCCATTGCAGACATTTCTCCTCTCGAATCTTGAATCTCATCAGGCATTGATCAGTAAGCGTTGCCGTCACGCGCCAGCACGACCTTGACAGTGCGCGCGATGATCAGCATGTCGAGCGCCAGCGACCAGCGGCGCAGGTAATCGAGGTCATAGGCGATGCGCGCTTCCATCTTGTCCAGCGTGTCGGTCTCGCCGCGATAGCCGTTGACCTGCGCCCAGCCGGTGATGCCGGGGCGCACCTTGTGGCGCAGCATGTAGCCCTTGATCTGCTTGCGATACAGCTCGTTGTGCGCAACCGCGTGCGGACGCGGGCCGACGATGCTCATGCGTCCCTGCAACACGTTGAAAAACTGCGGCAGTTCGTCCAGCGAGGTGCGGCGCAGAATGCCGCCGATGCGTGTGATGCGCTGATCGTTCTTCTTGGCCTGTACGACGGTGGCACCGTCTTCGCAGACCGTCATCGAACGGAATTTGTAGACGATGATTTCCTCGCCATCGAGACCGTAACGGCGCTGGCGGAAAATGATCGGTCCGGGCGAAGTCGCCTTGATCGCAATCGAAATCGCCAGCAGGATCGGCAACAGCATCAGCAGAATGATCGATGCCAGCACGATGTCGCTGGCGCGCTTGATCATGCCGTTGAACCCGGTAAACGGCGATTCGCAGATCGCCACCGCCGGCAGGCCGGCCACGCTGTCGAAGCGTGCCTGGATCAGGTCAAAAGCGTAGATGTCCGGCAGAAAGTAGATCGAGGCCGTCGTGTCCTGCAGCTCGTTCAGCAGCGTGCGGATGCGCGGCTGCGCCGAAATCGGCTGGCTGATGAAGACGGTATTGATATTGTTGGCGCGCACATAGGTCGGAATGTCGGACATGCGGCCCAGCAACGGCACGCGCTTGTCTTCCGGCTGGCGCGACGTTTCACGATCGTCGAAGAAGCCGCTGATTTCCATGCGCAGATCGGGATTGTCGTCGACTCGCTCGGCCAGTTTGACACTCAGGTCGTTAACGCCGACCAGCACCACCGAACGAACCGATGCGCGGCTCAAACCCATGCCCGCTTTTTGCAGCACGATCTGCGCGAACAGCAGGAAAGCCGGCGTGGCAACCAGCCAGAACTGCGTTTCATGCCGCACGAACAGCGGCGCCAGACCCGCTGCATAGCCGAAGAACAGCAGCGCCAGCACCACCGCCAGCCATGCCAGCACGATGGAACCCGCCAGCGTCAGGAAATTGGCCTGCGGCGCTTCGCGCCACGGATCGAGCCAGCCGAACACGGTCGAGCTGATGAAGAACACCAGAATGGACAGCACCACATGGTTACCGGTAAACACATTGCCCGATACGAAGACGATCACATACAGCAGGCCGATCGCCAGCAGCGGATCGAACAGCCGGCGATGAAAGCTGCGGGCTGGAATATCCGGCGGATACTTGATTTGTCCGATGTCAGAATTCATAGCGCGTATTCAGCAAGATGCCGTTTGTCGTATAGGCTTCCGACGCGATGTTGGAATCCAGCTTGGCGCGATAGACGGAAGCGCGTATGCGCCAGTGCCGCGTCGGCTTGTAGGTCACGCCGAGCACGGCGTTGTGGTAGCGGTCGTTGCGATCCAGCGGTGCAATGCCGGCAAGGACAGATACGCCGTTGTAATCGCGCTTCTCGGTCAGCAGCAGGCCGTCCACACTGATCTTCTGCGTCGCATCCCAGGTCGCGCCCAGGCTGATGCCTTGGTTCAACGCATAGTTGGCGGCCAGATCGTCGGTGGCACCGATCTCGCGCCACGCACCCAGCGAGAAGGCCGTCTTGCCGGTCGCTTTCCAGTACGCCGTCAGACGTGCGCTCGGCTCGCTGGAATCGCGTTGCGGGCTGTTGTTGTATTCACGCTTGGCCCAGCCGCCGAGGAATTGCAGCCAGGTCT
Organism: Oxalicibacterium sp.; assembly: GCA_036519215.1. Lineage (GTDB taxonomy): Bacteria > Pseudomonadota > Gammaproteobacteria > Burkholderiales > Burkholderiaceae_D > Oxalicibacterium. The sequence goes on along the minus strand of DATDLO010000292.1, from coordinate 338 downwards.
TGCCGGATATCTGCCAGTCCACCTTGGCCTTGACCTCGTTCTGCTCGTAGGTGTTGATCGTCGCATACGGATATTCGCCGTCGATATGCCGAAACACGATGCCGACCTTGTTGCCGCTGCGCGCCAGGTAATCGAAACCCAGATCGGTGATATCCAGATTGCGTTCCGACGGCTGCTGCGAATCCAGGTCGTAACGCAGGTCGTAACGGCTGTAGCCGGCATTCAACTGCCAGCTCGGATGAATGAGCCACGAGACGTCGGCATAGTTCTTCGTCTGCGTGCGGATGTTCGGCTCAAGACTGCGGAAATCCTCGATCGGCGTCAGCGCTTCGGAATAG
>DATDLO010000291.1:0-3408 GCA_036519215.1 Oxalicibacterium sp. | reverse complement strand
CGAGTCTTACTGGGTATACGATGCAATGGCGACCTATCGACTCAGCAAGAACGTCGATCTGCAGCTCAACATCTACAATCTGTTCGACAAGGAATACGTGGCAGCGATCAACAAGAGTGGCTGGCGTTACTTCCCAGGCATCGAGCGTTCCGCACGTCTGACGGCGAACATCCGGTTCTAAGTAGTAAGTACTCCACGTAACGTTATACTTGAGCCTCTCCTTCGGGAGAGGCTCTTTTTTACGAGAGACATCACTATGATGCTGCATATTCCTGAAGTATTGACCCAGGCACAGGTCGCTGAAATCCGTCGACGGCTGGAAGAGACGGAATGGGTCGATGGCAAGGCGACTGTTGGCACGCAAGGGGCGCAGGTCAAGAAGAACCGGCAGCTTCCGGAAACATCGCCAGTCGGACTCGAGCTTGGCAACATCATCCTGAAGGCATTGGTCAACAATCCGCTCTTCTTTGCTGCGGCGCTGCCGATGCGTTACATGCCGCCGCTGTTCAATCGCTACGAAGGCGGCGAGCATTACGGATTCCACATCGATGGTTCCGTACGTTCGATTCCAGGCACGAACCTGAATCTACGCACCGATCTTTCCTGCACGCTTTTCCTGTGTGAACCGGAAGAATACGAAGGCGGCGAGCTGGTCGTGTCGGACACCTACGGCGAGCATGAGGTGAAACTGCCGGCAGGGGACATGATTCTTTATCCGTCCAGCAGCCTGCACAAGGTCGAACCTGTCACACGCGGCGCGCGGGTCTGCTCGTTCTTCTGGATACAAAGCATGGTGGCGGACGACAGCAAGCGCACGATGCTGTTCGAACTGGACAGGAACATCCAGCAGTTGCGCGACAGGGTTGGCGATGCGCCGGAGATCGTCGGACTGACAGGCCACTATCACAATCTGCTGCGGCAATGGGCGGTCGTGTAAACCGACGGGTTTTCTTATCGTGATGTGGCGATTTTATTGACGACTTTATCGTGCCGTCATTTGAAGTTGAGTTGAAGTCGACACGCCGTCAATACACATCGCGCCGATAGCGGCCTTGTTCGATCAGGCGTTCGACCTTTTCTTCACCGATCATTTCCTTCAGCGCGGCTTCCACGCCGCCGGCCATGCCTTCCAGACTGCCGCAGACATAGATTGCGGCGCCATCATCCAGCCACGCGCGCACGTCGTCGGCACGTTCGCGCAATCTATCCTGTACATACAAGCGCTTTTCCTGATCGCGGGAAAAGATGATGTCGGCTTGCGTCAGCAGGCCTTGTGCCTGCCACGCTTCGATCTCGTCGCGGTAATGAAAATCGTGCGCCATCTGGCGTTCGCCGAAGATCAGCCAGTTGCGCATGATGCCGTTCGCCGCGCGCGCTTTCAGATGGCTGCGCAGACCGGCCAGGCCGGTGCCGTTGCCGATCAGGATCAACGGGCGTTGCGCATTGTTGCCGATGCGGAAATTGCCGTGTGCACGCAGGCGCAGATCGATCATCGTATCCAGCGGTGTCTGTTCGGTCAGCCAGCCGGAGGCGATGCCAAGCGTGCCGTCCGGATGTCGTTCCTGGCGTATCAGCAGGTGAATGCGGCCATCGGTCGGAATGGAGGCGACCGAATATTCGCGTGGTTTTTGCGGATCGGCAGGAGCAAGAATCTGCACAAGATCGCCTGCCTCCCATTGCGCCGGCTCGCCGTCGATTGCTTCCAGTTCGAGATGAAAGACCGGGCCGCCAGCGCTGCCCGGATTCAGGTGGGAGCGTGCAGCAAGTCGCCACGGACGATAGGGCGGCCCTTGCCAGTCGGGCAGGTCGCTGGTGCCGGCGATACGATTCAGTTGATGTTGCCAGTTATGCAGCGCGGCCGTGTCGCCGTTGCTGACGGCGATGGCGTCGAACAGCGGTTGTGCCGCGCACGATTGCAGCCAGCCTTGCAGCGTGCGGCCGAAACCGCAGAAGTGTTTGTATTCGCGATCGCCCAGCATCAGCAGGCCGTAATGCAAATGCGCCAGCGTCGGGGTTTGATGCATCGTCTTGCCGGCAAACAGTGCGGCATTGTCAGGCGGATGGCCTTCGCCATAGGTGCTGACGATGAACAAGGCGCGTTCGGTCTGCAGCAGGGCGTCGGTGTCGATTTCGGACAACGACGCCACGCGCGCCGGAACGCCTGCCGTATGTAGTGCGCGCGCTGTCTGCCAGGCGATTTGTTCAGCCTGGCCGGTCTGACTGGCATAAGCCACCAGCCACGGCGCCACGCCATCGGCGGCCGGGATCAGCGAAGCAGCTTCATGCGCCGCTTGCAGGCGTTTGCGGCGTTGCGCCAGCCAGATGGTCAGGCACAGCCCCAGCCAGAGGGTGACGAGCAGGGCGGCGAACAGGATGCGGACGGCTGTCATGGCGGTATTTTTATTCTTCCAGCAGCGCTTGCAGCGGCGTACTCAGGTATTCCTGAAAGCCGTGATCGCCACGTTGCAGCATCAGTGCGCACAGGCCAAGACGATTCGCCAGCGCGAGACCTTCTTCGACACCCATCACACCGAGTGCGGTGGACCAGGCGTCGGCCAGCATGCAATCGCGATGCAGCACGGTGACGGATGCGAGATTGTTGCGAATCGGCTGGCCGGTGCGCGGATCGATGGTGTGCGAATGCCGCGTGCCATCCGCTTCGAAATAGCGGCGGTAATCGCCGGAAGTGGCGATCGACCAGTCGTACAGCGCGATGATCGTTTCGATGCCGGCATGCATGTCGCCCGGCTGCTCCAGCGTGATCCACCATGGCTGCCCATCTGGCTTTGTTCCTTCGCCGCGTAGTTCGCCGCCAATCTCGACGAGAAAGCTGTCGATGTCGATGCGGCGCAGACGGCGCGCCACCTGATCGACAGCGAATCCCTTGGCGATGGCGGAGAAATCGACATACAGGCCGCCCGGTTGAAAGGCACGACGCGGCACGGTATCGATGACGATACGCTGCCAGCCGCAGCGTGTTTGAGCAGCTTGCAATTCTTCCGGCGTTGGCGCGATGAAGCCAGGCTCGTTGTAACGTCGTGTTGGACCGAAGCCCCATGCGTTGACGAGTGCGCCGGCGGTCGGATCGTAAGCGCCGCCGCTGTCGCGCGCGACCTGCAGGGCGCAATCGAGTACGGCGAAAAATTCCTCCGGCAATGTCTGCCAGCTGCCGGCCGGTGCGCGATTGAAGCGGCTGAGATGCGATTCCGCTTCCCAGGTACTCATCTGCGCAATGACGAGCGCGAGTTCTTCCTCGATGGCTTGCTGCAGCGGTTTCAACTCGCATGCCGGTTCGGAAACCAGTTTGACGTTCCAGGTCGTCCCCATCGTGTCGCCGTGCAAGGCATGCACGGCGCCGCCCAGCCGCGGAGGTTGAGGCGGTGTGTCTAGGTGAGGGACCAGCGTGCG
>DATDLO010000290.1:0-2336 GCA_036519215.1 Oxalicibacterium sp. | reverse complement strand
GGCCGGTTTGCTGGCGGCGGCTGGCGCGACGGCGGTCGGCTGGAGCCTGGCCCATTTCGTCTTCGATTTCGAATGGGTGTTCAGCCCTGTCGTCTGGCTGTCCGGCCTGTTGATCGGCGCAGCCTGCGCCTTCATCGGCGGCTGGCTGGGATTGCGCAACGTACTGACGCATCCGCCGCTGCAAACCTTGCGCGAAGCATGATGCAGTGTCCGGTCAGAAGGCGTAACCCAGACTGAAGATCAGCGCGGTGTCGGTCTTCTTCGCATCAGGTGCCGGCTCGTTGTCGTAATCCAGATTGAACTGCGTGCTGAGATTGATGCCGTTGGCAACCGGAATACGGATGCCCATGCGATTGCGCACCAGCACGTCGCCGGCATCCTCCAGATTGGTATCGACGTTGAAGTTGTTGAAATAGACCAGCCGCTGGTTGAAGAATTTCTGCTCGTACTTGAAGCCTACGCCCAGCGTAGGGAAAGAGTCATCCGGCGCAGTGTAGTAATTTTCCTTGATGTAATTCAGGCCGACTTCGCCGGACAGCTTGAGCAGGTCGTTGTCGTAGAACTGGCGACCGTAACCGGCACCGGCGCCGCTGCGCAACTTGAGATCGGCCAGCTTGTCCTGCTCGGCCTTCACATTCACGAACATGTAGTTGCGCGGATCGAGGAACATGTCGTACTGGCCGAGCAGGCGGCGATTCGATGTGGTGCTGACATCGGCCGAACGTGCCTCGTTGAGTTCCCAGTTCAGCGTGTAGCGATCCTCCGGATTGCGCGCGACGAATTCGCCGCTGGTATGCAATTGATCGTCGTGCGAATTGCCGCGATTGAAGGCGCCGCCCAGATCGAATTTGCCCGAGTAGCGTGTGCCGTCGGAGAAGGGCGGATTGATTGCTGCGACATCCTGCCGCGTGAGCGTCTGCGGCTGGCCGAGCGGCGTGTCGTCGACTGCGACGGTGCCGTCCGGTTCAAGCACGGCCTTGCCCTTGACCAGCGTGCCGTCCTGCAATTGCAGGCGGGTGCCGTCGTCGGATTCCATGCGATTGACATTGCCCCACGGGATTTTCACTTCGCCGAAGACGTCCGACTTGAGCGTCAGTACGCCATCGCTCATTTGCTTCAGTTCGCCGGTGACGCGATCTCCGTTGTTCAGCGTGATGACTGCCGCAGAGGCGGGAAGGGCGAGACAGGTGAAAAGGGAAAGGACGAGTGGACGGGCGGGCAATCTGCCCCGCTTGCCGTAAGACATGGGGAAGCTCCTTGAGGATAACGAATGACGATGACCACGGGGTAGAGCCGCGCCTCGCCGTCGAGTTCCCGACGGTTGGTGGACGGAAATGCCCGTGAAGGGCGACGGCGGCGGCATCGCAGCGGAAAAATACGGATGGCCGATGCGTTATTATTGCGGGCTATGGCTACAGAAGACAAATTTGCAGAAGGTCAATCCACCAACGAGCAGCCGGCGGAACAGAAGCCGACATTGTACGAGCTGATTGGTGGTGAACAGGATTTGCGCGCGCTGGTCGACCGGTTCTACGATCTGATGGACCTGGAACTGCAATTCGCCGGTATACGTGCGTTGCATCCACCGGCCTTGGACGGTTCGCGCGACAAGCTGTTCTGGTTTCTTTCCGGCTGGACCGGCGGCCCGAACCTGTTCATCGAACGATTCGGCCATCCTCGCCTGCGTGCGCGCCATCTGCCGTATGCAATCGGCATCAGCGAACGCGATCAGTGGCTGCAATGCATGGATATGGCGATGGAAGATGCCGGTATCGTGCCTGCGCTGCAGGAATATTTGCGCAAGGCATTTGCCGAGACTGCAGACTGGATGCGCAATACGCATGGTTAAGGCCTGCGGTTTTAGCTTTTGACTTTTTAAACGCACGTTTGAACGCACTCGATTGCGCAAGCGATTATGCCGGGGGCCGTTCGGCCGAGGGCCGATCGTTCTTTTCGACTTCGCTTCCCGACGGAAGAATTCATGACACAAACGCATTTTTTTATTCTGCTGGCCACTGCGCTCATCGTCGTTGTGTTGCAGATCGCTCTGCTGCTACGCAAACGCGGCAACGACGCATCGCAGCTGACACAGATTCAGCAGGAACTGCAGCGTAGTCAGCAGCAGGCCGGTGAACGTATCGAGCGCGAACTGCGCGAACAGCTGCAATCGACTTCGCTGGCAACGCGGCAGGAATTGGGAGGCAATTTCACGCAATTCCAGCAGGCGTTGTCAACGCAACTGACCAGTGTGGCGACGCTGCAGAACAGCCAGATCGACGGTTTTGCGCAGCAATTGGCGAAACTGAACGAAGCCAATGCACAGCAACTGGAAGCGA
>DATDLO010000289.1:0-4057 GCA_036519215.1 Oxalicibacterium sp. | reverse complement strand
CGGGATCGATCTCCTGCTGCCACAGTTTTTCAAACGGCCGGCGCAGATCGGTGCGGCCGACCGGCTGGTAATCCGGCAAAAACATCGGGATCAGGCCGGCATCGGAAGCGCCCTGCACGTTGTTCTGGCCGCGCAGCGGATGCAGACCGGTGCCCGGACGACCGATCTGGCCGGTCATCAGTGCCAGTGCGATCAGGCAGCGTGCGTTGTCGGTGCCGTGCACGTGTTGCGAAACGCCCATGCCCCACAGGATGATCGAAGCTTTCGACGTTGCGTACAGACGCGCGACATAGCGCAGCGTTTCCGCATCGATGCCGCAGATCGGTGCCATCAGTTCCGGCGTGTAACCTTCGACATTCTTGCGCAGCTCTTCGTAGCCGATCGTGCGGCTCTCGATGAAGTCCTTGTCGACCAGGTTTTCGGTGACGATGACGTTCATCATCGCGTTCAGCATGGCGACGTCGGTATCTGCTTTGAACTGCATGAAGCGGTGAGCGATACGCGACAATTCCGAACGGCGTGGGTCACAGACGATCAGTTTGGTACCGTTACGAACGGCGTTCTTGATCCACGTTGCAGCAACCGGATGGTTGACGGTCGGGTTGGCACCAATGACGATGACAACTTCTGCCTTGGTGACGTCCATCACCGGATTGGACACGGCACCGGAGCCGATACCTTCCAGCAGCGCGACAACCGACGACGCATGGCACAAGCGCGTGCAGTGATCGACGTTGTTGCTGCCGAAGCCGGTACGAACCAGCTTCTGGAACAGATAGGCTTCCTCGTTGGAACCTTTCGCCGAACCGAAACCGGCCAGCGCCTTCTTGCCGTGCGTGTCGCGGATTTCAACGAACTTGCCGGCAGCAGCAGCCAGCGCCTCTTCCCAGGTCGCTTCGCGGAAGACTTCCATCACGCGATCCGGATCCATTTCGAAATCGCCTTTTTTCGGCGCATCGGCACGACGGATCAGCGGCTTGGTCAGACGATGCGGGTGATGCGCATAATCGAAACCGTAACGGCCCTTGACGCACAGACGTGCGTGGTTGGCCGGGCCATCGCGGCCTTCGACGTACAGAATCTTGTTGTCCTTGACGTTGTAAGTCAGCTGGCAACCGACGCCGCAATACGGGCAGACAGAATCGACTTGCTTGTCCGGCACGTTCAGGCCGACATCGCGCGCCGGCATCAGTGCACCGGTCGGGCATGCCTGCACGCATTCGCCGCAGGCGACGCAGGTCGAAGCACCCATAGGATCGTCCATGTCGAACACGATCTTCGCATGGTCGCCACGGAAGGCCAGGCCGATGACGTCGTTGACCTGCTCATCGCGGCAGGCACGCAGGCAGCGTGTGCACTGGATGCAGGCGTCGAGGTTGACGCTCATTGCAGGGTGCGAAAAATCCGGTGCGACTTTTTCACGCGGCGAGAAGCGCGGCTTGCCGACCTTCATCTTGGCAGCCCATTCGTCCACTTCGTTGTGGCGCGTGTAATCCGCTTCCGGCATGTCCGACGACAGCAGTTCCAGCACCATCTTCTGTGCGGCTACTGCGCGATCGCTTTCGGTGTTGACCTTCATGCCATTGGCCGGATTGCGGCAGCACGACGGTGCCAGCACACGCTCACCGTTGATTTCGACGACGCAGGCGCGGCAGTTACCTGCCGTGTCCATGCCTTCCTTGTAGCAGAGGTGCGGAACCTCGATGCCTTCGCGCTTGGCGATTTCCAGGATCGTGTCGGTCGCGCGACCGGTCACTTCGCGACCGTTCAGTTCGAAGGTTACGGTCGGCACATCCAGTTGTGCCATTTCGTTTCGGGTAATTGCGTTCATTTCAGTTCACCTTATTCCGTAGCAGCTCAAGCCAACTCATGCGGGAAATACTTGACGACACAGTCGACCGGATTCGGCGCAGCCTGGCCCAGGCCGCAGATCGATGCATCGCGCATGACTTGCGACAACTCTTCCAGCAGGCCCGTATCCCACTTTTCCTTCCTGATCAGATCCGACGCCTTGGCGGTACCGACGCGACACGGTGTGCACTGACCGCAGGATTCGTGCTTGAAAAAGTCCATCATGTTGCGTGCTGCCTGCACCGCGGTATCTTTATCGGACAACACGATCACCGCAGCCGAACCGATGAAGCATCCATACGGTTGCAGCGTGTCGAAATCCAGCGGAATGTCGTTCATCGTCGCCGGCAGGATGCCGCCAGATGCACCGCCCGGCAGATAGCCGTAGAACTTGTGACCATCGGCCATGCCGCCGCAGAATTCGTCGATCAGTTCCTGGATCGAAACGCCGGCCGGTGCCAGCTTGACGCCCGGGTTCTTCACGCGGCCGGACACCGAATACGAACGCAAACCCTTGCGACCGTTACGGCCGTGCGACGTAAACCATTCGCCGCCTTTTTCCAGGATCTCACGTACCCAATACAGCGTTTCGAAGTTGTGTTCCAGCGTCGGACGGCCGAACAAACCGACTTGCGCCACATATGGCGGACGCAGACGCGGCATGCCGCGCTTGCCTTCGATCGATTCGATCATCGCGGATTCTTCGCCGCAGATGTAGGCACCGGCGCCGCGGCGCAGATGGATTTCCGGCATGTTAGGAATCGGCGGATGCGCTTTCAACTTGGCCAGTTCGGCTTCCAGCATCGTGCGGCAGCCATGGTATTCGTCACGCAGGTAAATATAGATGGTCTGAATGTCGACAGCCCATGCAGCGATCAGCATGCCTTCGAGGAAACGGTGCGGATCTTTTTCGAGATAGACGCGATCCTTGAACGTGCCTGGTTCGCCTTCATCGATGTTGACGGCCATCAGGCGCGGGCCTTTTTCGTTACGCACGATGCGCCATTTGCGGCCAGATGGGAAACCTGCACCGCCGAGGCCACGCAGGCCGGAGTCTTCCATCGTCTTCAGCACGGATTCGACATCGCGTTCGCCGCTAACGCATTTCTTCACCAGCTCGTAGCCACCGGCTTTTTGATATTCGGCGAAATCGACGATCTCGTCTGCAGGCTGCGTCAACTGGTTGTTGCCGACAGCGGCTTCCACTGCTTCGGTCGTCGCATGGATGATCGGATTTTGATGAACAACGGCAACCGGAGCCTGCTCGCAGCGGCCGACGCAAGGTGCCGCGATCACGCGCACTTCCTTGCCGAGAATCTTCGGCAGCTTGGCCAGCAGATCTTTCGCGCCGGCCATTTCGCACGACAGACCATCACAAACGCGAACGGTCAGTGCTTGCGGCGCGGTATCGCCTTCCTTGACGATATCAAAGTGATGATAGAAGCTCGCGACTTCATAAACCTCGGTCTGCGCCAAGCGCATTTCCTTGGCAAGTGCAGCCAGATGCGCAGACGACAAATGACCAAACTTGTCCTGGATCTTGTGCAGGTGTTCGATCAGCAAATCGGGCTGACGCGATTCCTCGCCCAGCAATGCCTGCACTTCCTCCAGAGCGATCGGGTCTACCCGACGTCCTTTCGGCGCTTGCCGCTTCCGCTCTTTCGTGTTGACGACTTCCTGCACTGCAATTGGAATGACTTTGTGGTTCATGATTGTTCCTAAATCAGCGTACAAACTTGGAAGGTAGCAACCTTCCAAATACCGGTTTCATGCCTTGCTTCAATCCGTCGAACGATGGCCCGAAAGCCATCGTCCTCATTCTTCGCCATCTACGTTCGTGCGCCGATTCAGTTCCATCGCGGCTCACCGTATGTAGCGACCATCCTTGCCTATCAATGTCAGTTCGACATAGTTACCGCCCGTGTGATCCTTGCTGCTGTAGCTGAGCGATACACCGCCCATGTCCACACGCTGCATCGTTTCCAGTGCATGCACCAGATTCTCACGCGTCAGATTGCGCCCCGTTCGACGCAATCCTTCCACCATGACCTTGGCCGACAGAAAACCTTCCATCCCCGCATAGGAGACCGTTGCTCCCGATGCCTTGGCCGCAGCTTGAAACTCCTGCCCCAGCACCGTCGTCGACAAATTCGGCGGCGGCGTAATCTGTGACACGATCACGCCCGCTGCGTCCGCGCCCAGATCC
>DATDLO010000288.1:0-5031 GCA_036519215.1 Oxalicibacterium sp. | reverse complement strand
GTATGCCGCGTCGGTACGCGAGACCGAGGTGCACGCTGCCGGCCGCAAGGCTTGAAGACGTCGATCCACTGCTGATCGATATTCGATTTTGCCCGAACGATCGTCGATTGCTTCGCCACCGCTTGCCGGTGGCGATTTTCATTGAGGAAGCCTGTTGATGTTGCAGCCCGAACAATTTTCCGGCCTGGCGGCACGCCTGGACAATATTGCGCCTTTCCATGTGATGGAACTGGCAAAGATGGCGGCCGATCTGGAGCGGCAAGGGCGGCACATCGTTCACATGGGAATCGGCGAACCGGATTTCACGGCGCCGCAGCCCGTCATCGATGCCGCATCGCGCGCGATGGCCAGCGGCAAACTGCAATACACGCCAGCCACCGGCCTGCCTGAATTGCGGCAAGCGATTTCCGGCTATTACCGCGATCGTTACGGCGTCGATGTCGCGCCATCGCGCATCGTCGTCACGGCTGGCGCGTCGGCCGCCTTGCTGCTGGCCTGCGCAGCGCTGGTGGAAAAAGGGGCGGAAGTATTGATGTCCGACCCTTGCTATCCATGCAACCGGCATTTCGTCGCCGCCTTCGACGGCGTGGCGAAGATGATCGCCAGCGGACCCGAACATCGTTTCCAGCTGTCGGCCGACATGGTGCGGGATAACTGGTCGAGCGCGGCACGCGGCGTGCTGCTGGCTTCACCATCCAATCCGACCGGCACATCGATCGAGAAAGCGGAATTGCGCCGTATCGTCGAAGCCGTGCGTGAGCGGGGCGGTTTCACTATCGTCGATGAAATCTACAATGGCCTGCATTACGGTGTCGAACCCGATGCCGAACCGTTTTCGGCGCTGTCGCTGGGCGATGATGTGATCGTCATCAACAGCTTTTCCAAGTATTTCAACATGACCGGCTGGCGGCTCGGCTGGCTGGTCGTGCCGGAACAACTGGTCGCGCCGATCGAGAAGCTGGCGCAGAACCTGTTCATCTGCGCGTCCAGCGTGGCGCAGCATGCGGGATTGGCCTGTTTTACGCCGGAGGCGCTGGCGATCTATGAGGAACGTAAGAACGAGTTCCGCCGCCGCCGCGATTACATCGTGCCGGAACTGCAACGTTTGGGATTCCACGTGCCGGTGATGCCGGACGGTGCGTTCTATGTCTATGCCGATTGCTCGGCATTGTCGGACGACGCCGATCGTTTCACGCGCGAGATGCTGCAGCAGGCTGGCGTCGTAATGGTGCCGGGGCTGGATTTCGGCCCGTCCACTACGCGAACCCACGTGCGTATTTCGTATGCGACGTCGATGGAGAATCTGCGTGAGGCGGTAGCCCGGCTGGAAAAATTCCTGAAAGACCGATCCTGAGGACGAGACGACAGATGCAAATAAAAAAGGAGCCGATGGCTCCTTTTTTTATCGATCCGCCATCGCTTACAGCGAAGTGGTCTTGTCGCCGTTTGCCGGTTGCTTGACGGCCTGATCTTCCATGGCCGTTTTGGCATCGATCATGCTGGGCGATTTGGCTTCTGCCGGTGCCGGCGCAGCTTTCGGCGTCACGCGGCTGGCCATCGAGGCATAGACGGAGATGCGTTTGCCGGCGGCCACCGCCTTCAGGCGGTCGTATTCGCCGAGCACCTTGGCACCGTAGCCGGCATCGGTCGCCATTTCGGCTGTGCCGACATAACGTTTCAGGCCGGCTTCGACCGAGCCGCCGCGGGTGACGTATTCCTTCAGGATCATCGAGCCGACGCGGATGTTGGCAACCGGGTTCAGCGCTGCCTGCGTGCCGCCCATGTCTGCGAACTTGTCATGGTGGACCTTGGACATGACCTGCATCAGGCCTTGCGCGCCGACCGGGCTTTCCGCAAACGGGTTGAAGCGCGATTCGATCGCCATCACGGCCAGGATCAGCAGCGGGTCCAGGTTGATTTCCTTGGCCGTCAGATAGGCGGCGGAAACCAGCATGTTCGTCGCATCACCTGCCACGCGATAGCGCTTGGACAACCATTCAGTGACGCGTTTCTGCTGGATGTCGTTGCCGAGCATCGGATTCGGCGCGTTGCTGATTGGTGCCGGTGCTACCGTGTCCGGCGTCGCTACGGTCGCAACTGTCGTGGGAGCAGGGTCTTCCATCAGGTTGGCCAGTGTCGGCATGTCGGCTTCTGCGGTCGAGGCGACGGCCGGTGTGAAGGGCGACAGGGCTTGCAGCTCCTCGGCGACTTCCGGCTTGAAGAAGATCAGTGTCACGGTGCCGAGGGCGATCAGTCCGAAGACCATCAGTCCGTGCTTGGCCGCGACGATCATGCGGTTGGTGGTTTCGCGCATCGAAATCGAGCGCGCAATTGTTTTTTGTGCCGATTGGCGGGCGATCTTTCGCATCGCCGTTGTCATGTGATTCAACATTTAAAACTCCTGCTGGATTGACGCGGCAGGTGAAGGGCTCCACCAAACAATCGTGATGTAGAACCCTGAACATGCCGTGAATCAGAGAAATCGCCTGTCACCGCATCCCGCGTATGAACAAGCGTCGGAGTTGATTACTTATGGATGCTCTGCGGCATCCCTGGTAAAGCAAACAACTGCATTTCTTCGGGAGAAGGCAAATTGCCTTTGAAGCACTCCTGCGTTGACTGGGATCCCGAAGTCCCGTTGAAGTGAAGAGCGGTTTCCTTTATCCCGGATTTGGTGTTCCAATACGGGGCCAGCTCTTCAGGCTGCGCGAATTGTAGGAGTCGGTTTATATCGAGTCAATACTATAAAAACGTAATTCAATAACTTTTATGTCTTACTTTTTATTAATTTTTTCTCGAAAGTAAATAAAATCAATAACTTGGACTTTTCATTTCAGTGACTAGTTCCAAAGTCGGTTACCGTGAAAAACACATGAAATATTTGGATCTGCGCGACTTCATTTCCCAATTGCAACAAATGAGCGAACTTAAGCGCATAAATGTGCCTGTTTCGCCGCATTTGGAGATGACCGAGATTTGCGACCGCACCTTGCGGGCAGCAGGACCGGCATTGCTGTTCGAGCAGCCGACCGGTCACAAGATTCCCGTGCTCGGCAATCTGTTCGGCACACCGCAGCGTGTGGCGCTGGGAATGGGGGCATCCGATGTCGGCGAACTGCGGCGCATCGGCCATCTGCTGGCAGCGCTGAAGGAGCCGGAGCCGCCAAAGGGATTCAAGGATGTGCTGGGCCTAGGCAGCCTGGTGAAGTCGCTGTGGGACATGACGCCGAAGGAACGGCGTGGCGCACCGTGCCAGGAAATCGTCTGGGAAGGCAACGACGTCGATCTGTCGAAGTTGCCGATCCAGCATTGCTGGCCGGGCGACATCGCGCCTCTTATTACATGGGGACTGGTGATTACAAAGGGGCCGCACAAGAAGCGGCAGAACCTGGGCATCTACCGCCAGCAGGTGATCGGGCACAACAAGGTCATCATGCGCTGGCTGGCGCATCGCGGCGGCGCACTGGATTTCCGCGAACATACTATTGTTAACAAGGGCCAGCCTTATCCGGTCGCTGTTGCGCTCGGCGCCGATCCGGCGACCATCCTCGGCGCGGTGACGCCGGTGCCGGACAGCTTGTCCGAATACCAGTTCGCCGGCCTGCTGCGCGGCAGCCGTACCGAACTGACAAAGGCGATCGGCAGCGAATTGCGGGTGCCTGCTTCGGCCGAGATCGTGCTGGAAGGGCATATCTATCCGGATGAAACGCATCCGTCCGGTTACGAGCATGCGCTGGAAGGGCCGTACGGCGACCACACCGGCTATTACAACGAGCAGGACAGCTTCCCGGTCTTCACGATCGACCGCATCACGATGCGGCGCGACCCGATCTATCACTCTACGTATACAGGTAAGCCGCCGGACGAGCCGGCCGTGCTGGGCGTGGCGCTGAACGAAGTGTTCGTGCCGTTGCTGCAAAAACAATTCCCGGAAATCACCGATTTCTACTTGCCGCCGGAAGGCTGCAGCTACCGGATGGCGGTCGTGCAGATGCGCAAGGCCTACGCCGGCCATGCAAAGCGCGTGATGTTCGGCGTGTGGAGCTTCCTGCGCCAGTTCATGTATACGAAGTTCATCGTTGTGGTCGACGAGGATGTCGATATCCGCGACTGGAAGGAAGTGATCTGGGCGATCACCACACGTGTCGACCCGACGCGCGATACCACGCTGGTCGACAACACGCCGATCGATTATCTGGACTTCGCGTCGCCGGTCAGCGGCCTCGGCAGCAAGATGGGCATCGATGCGACGAACAAGTGGCCAGGCGAAACCAGTCGTGAGTGGGGAACGCCGATCGTGATGAGCGATGACGTGAAGCGGCGTGTGGATCAGATCTGGCAGCAACTGGGTATTTGAGGCCGGGCATTTGAAGCGGTAGCGGGAAGGGCGCGGGCAATCCTGTATCGGTTCCACTTTTCCGCAAGACTGTTACAGCCAGTGACAGCGCACACCGCAATTTCCGCAGCGGTTGCCTGGCATTGCTGGTAAAATGATCGACGGCGGGCCCCTGCGCATTGTGGCATGGTCAATCTGGTCAGGTCGGGAACGAAGCAGCCACAGCCATTCCCCGCAAGTGCCGTAGACAAGGCTCGCCTCTTACTGTCGCCTCCTGCTGTTTTTCTTCCGCCAGTTTTCTCCGCTGATCCCGCGATCCTTTCTTTCTGCAGATTGCCTGGGCGTTTTCCCGTTCAACCGTTCAAAGCCCCGTTGCCGTCCGGCACGAGGGGCATGCTATTCTGCTGCCGGTTATCCTGTACGGCTAACGGATTCCTAATAGTCGTTCTTACTTCGCTGCCCGCCGGTGGCGTATCGCAAGCATGAACATGCAACACACCAGAAAAATTCTCATGATCGGCGCCGCACTGGTTGCCGTCGGCGCGATTGCCTATTTCGCCCTGTCGGACGAGCGGCAGGCAATACATGGCACTGCGGCGCAATCGGTGCGTACCGCATTGGCCGAACGCAGGACGATTCCGATTACCGTGCATGCGAACGGTTATGTCACGGCCATCAATACTGTCGATGTGCGG
>DATDLO010000287.1:0-2528 GCA_036519215.1 Oxalicibacterium sp. | reverse complement strand
TTCAACGCCCATCGTCAGCGGCGTCGAGTTGTTGAATTCCAGCATGCGGTTTCCTTCAGCGTTTTGAGGTAACGGCTTGAGCGGCCGATACCTGTCTTATCCCTGGCTTTTTGCTTCGCCCGAAGCGGTCAATGCATAGCGCGTGCAGATCGGGCCGAGCAGTTCGAGGATGACGAGGATGGAGACGACCAGCGCGCTCAGTTGCGCGCCGAATTGCGGATAGTCGCCGAGCGCGTGTTGCACCATCAGGATATTGAAACCGGACAGCGGCACCAGTCCCACACCCAGCAGCGCGCCCTTGCGCAGCGTCATGCCGTTCACCTGCGCCAGCGCCGTGCTGGCAGCCAGCGCGATGGCAAAGCGCAGGACGATGAAGGCCAGTGCCGCCGGCCACAGCATCAGCAGATAGCGCCATTCCAGCTGCGTGCCGCTGAAGACGAACAGCGCAACGTACAGCAACCCGCTGAACTGGCTCAAATCGGGTTCGACGATTGCGTGGCGCGCATCCTGGCTGCGGCTGGCGATGCCGAACATCAGCAAGGCGATCAGTGCGGACAGCTTGAACATGACGGCGATACCGACAGTAGCGGCAATCAGCGCCAGCACCAGGATCAGTTGCGCCTGCGTGTCACGTCCCAGAAACTGCCCCAGCCATACCAGCAGGCGGCTGATAATCCAGCCCAGCAGCGCAGAGCCGAACAACAGATACAGCGGATGCAGGATGTAATTTTCCCAGCCGGCCTTGTATTCGACGTGTACCGCGGCCAGCCCCATCGAGAAGACGATGAAGGCTAGCGCATTGCCGATGACGACGATGTTGAGCATGCGTTCCGTCATCTGGCCTTCGGCCTTGACTTCGCGCACCACGTTCAGGATCACCGCCGGCGATGTCGCCATGCCGAGCGCGGCGACCATGCAGGCGACCAGCTTGTCGATCTCGAACTGGATAAGCAGCAGGAACAGGGCGACGAACATCAGCAGGCTGACGGCGATGCCGGTAAGCAGCAGGCCTTTTTCGCGCAACAGCCATTTGTAATCGACGCGCCGGCCGAGTTCGAACAGCACCAGCCCGAGCGACAGGTCGACCAGTATGCTGATGTCGTCCAGCAATGATGCATCGATCAGGTTCAGCACCGACGGGCCGATCAGCAGGCCGGTCAGGATGTAGCCGGTGATCGCCGGTAGTTGCGGAAAGAAGCGGCGCAGCAGGCGCGCGCCGAGCAGGCCGACGATCAGCAACAGGCCGGTCGCGGTCAGCACGTTCAGCGCGTGCGGCATCGATGGAAAGAAACTGTGTGGCGTCATGTTGTTCCCGGCAGTTTTAAGAAGCGTGCAAACGCGATGAATGCACGCATGATCTGACGTTCTGCCGTCGCGTTTCTTGACGGCAATGCGACATGGCGACAGGAAAACGATCTCCAGCGCTTTTCTCCAGCGTTTTTACTGCAAGTGCGAAGAAGCTCGGTGAATGTCTTCACCGTGTGGCGCATCGTTATTGCCGAGCCCGGCTAACCGTATGCAGGCAACAAGGCGTGCGTCGCAGCGAACGACGGCATTGCGATTGCCGCGATTGCAGCAGTCACGAAGGACAGCGGTCGCTATCCGAAATCGGCTGCAAAGTGTAGCAGCAGTCGCGGCTGGAAGTCGCGACTATTTTTCGCATGCGTACTGCACTTTATACAGGACGCATGCGTTTGCCGGACGCGATTATAGAGGAAAAATACGGGGATAATTCCTCCTCTACATGTTGTCATCCATATATCGAATCAATGATCGATTCAATGATCGAACCGGTGCATCGGTTCAACCTTGCGTTGCAGCGATGTAGTGCGATGACGCGATGTAACGGTTCAGTGCAGTTTGACGCGCGGCGACGTTTTACGTTGCAGCCATTGCCCCAGTGAATCGGCCAGCATGCGCGTAAAGCCGTGCAGTGCCGCCAGATGCATCTTGTACAGCGACAGATACAGCAGCCGTGCGAGGATGCCTTCGATGAACAGCGCGCGGCCGACCAGCGGCCCCATCAGGTTGCCGACCGCATCGAAGCGGCCGAGCGATACCAGCGAGCCGAGATCGCGATAGACGAACGCCGGCAGCGTTTCGCCGGTCAGCTTCTTCTTCAATGCATCGAACAAAAAGCTGGCCTGCTGATGTGCCGCCTGCGCACGCGGCGGCACGGTACTGTCTTTCTCCGGCCAGGGGCACGCGGCGCAATCGCCGAAGGCGAAGATGTCGGGATCGACTTCCGTCTGCAGCGTCTGCTGCACGATGATCTGCCCCAGCCGGTTCACCGGCAGATTCAGTTCGCTCAATATCTGCGGTGCGCGGATGCCGGCAGCCCAGACGGTGAGATCGGCGGGCAGGCTTTGCCCGTTCGCCATCAGGACGCGATCGGCCTGCACCTCGGATACCTTGGCATCGGTCAGCACGTCGATATCCAGTTTGCGCAGCAGGTCGGTGGTGGTTGCCGACACCTTTTCCGGCAATGCGGAAAGAATGCGCGGTGCGGCCTCGATCACGGCAATGCG
>DATDLO010000286.1:0-3608 GCA_036519215.1 Oxalicibacterium sp. | reverse complement strand
GTGCTGTCGGCGATCACCGTCGTCGAACTGATGCTGCAGGCGAAGAACATCGGTTCGCAGAGTTTCCGCTACCTGGAGCCGATCACCATGGCCGGTATTTTCTTCCTTTGCATCAGCCTCGTCGCGGCGATGGTGGTGCGTCGTCTTGAGCACGCCACGGCGCTGCCGTCCAACAAAGCAAGGAGCACATGATGACAACAACGCCGACGACAGCGGCGCCGTTGATTCGCTTTCGCGACGTCAGCAAGCACTACGGTGCGCTGACCGTGCTCGACGGCCTGAATCTGGATATCACGCGCAACGAAAAGGTGGCTCTGATCGGCCCCAGCGGTTCCGGAAAATCCACGCTGCTGCGTACCTTGATGCTGCTGGACGATATCGACGGCGGCGTCATCGAAATCGACGGCCGGCCGTTGACGCATATGGCGAGCCGCGACGGCAAACTGGTGTCGGCCGATGAACGCTACAAGCGCGAAGGACGTCGCGGCATCGGCATGGTGTTCCAGAGTTTCAACCTGTTCCCGCACATGACGGCGTTGGAAAATGTCGCTGAAGCGCCGAGCAGCGTGCTTGGCCTGTCGCGCAAGGAGGCACGCGAACGCGGTGCTGAATTGCTGGAAATGGTAGGGCTGGGCGACAAGCTCGAACATTATCCGTCGCAGCTTTCAGGCGGCCAGCAGCAGCGCGTGGCGATTGCGCGCGCGTTGGCGATGCGCCCACAGATCATGCTGTTCGATGAAGTGACGTCGGCGCTGGACCCGGAATTGTGCGGTGAAGTGCTGAACGTGATTCGCCGCCTCGGTGACGAACACGATCTGACGATGCTGATGGTGACGCACCAGATGGGTTTTGCGAAAGAGTTTGCCGACCGTATCTGCTTTTTTTCGGAAGGCCGGATCCTGGAACAAGGGACGCCGGAGCAGGTGTTCGGTGCGCCGCAGCAGGAGCGTACGCAAAGTTTTCTGCGCGCGGTGATGGAAGCAGGTTGAACGTTACGAATATTCGCAAATATTCACGAATAGTGTGAACCCGTTTTTAACGAGGACTAACTAAACGATGACTAACGGCGATTGCCGCGTGCCCGTTTCGCCAGCCGATGCGTCAACCGTCCCAGGCGGCGATACAGGTCTCCCTGCAATGCATCGCCTTCCTTGATGGCATGGTACTGACGGATCACCGTTCCGGCATCGCCGCGTGCGATCGGTCCGGTCAATGCCTTTTCTGCGCCATCCTGCAACACGTTGTCCGCCGTTTCGCGTACCAGCGCCGACATCATCTGCAGCGCGACGTCCGGTGCAATGCCGGCCTTGCCGTAGACCTGCACGGCAGTATCGAGCAGCGTGACCAGATAGTTGGAGGCGAAGACGGCACCGGCGTGATACAGCACCTTGCGTTCGCTTGCAATGGTGACGAAGCGCGCGCCGATGCCGGCGAACAGCGGTTCCAGCGCAGCGATCGCTGAGGGATCGCCTTCGACGCCGCACCAGGTGCCGTCGAATTGCGCGACGACTTTTTCCGGTAATGCGAAGCTGCGTACAGGATGCACGCTGGCGATGGCGGCGCCGCGTTGCTGCAATGGCGCAAGCACGGATGCCGGCAATGCGCCGCTGCAATGAAAGGCGATCGTGCCATCGAGCGGAACCGCAGTTACCGCCAATGCGGCAGCCAGCGAGAGAATCTGATCATCACCGCTGCCGACCAGCGTCAGATCGGCGCGTCGCAATGCGGCCAGCGTGGCGGGTGTGCCGCTGCCGATGAAGGCAATGGCGGCTGCGGTGCTGTCCGGTGTG
Organism: Oxalicibacterium sp.; assembly: GCA_036519215.1. GTDB lineage: Bacteria > Pseudomonadota > Gammaproteobacteria > Burkholderiales > Burkholderiaceae_D > Oxalicibacterium. The sequence goes on along the minus strand of DATDLO010000286.1, from coordinate 1,818 downwards.
CGGTTGACGATGTCCTGCAGCTGCACGATGCCGGCCGTATGCCACAACCGCGCCAGCGTGCGGCCGACCTTGCCGCAGCCGACGATGTTAAGGGTAGGGCGCATGGTGGATGGCATGGAGATTGATTCCGTGCGTTCAGTGGATGGCTTCCAGCGCTTCCTGCTGTTCCAGCCATTCGGCTTCCAACTGGTCGAGATCGCGCGTGCAATAAGCCTGGTCCGCCAGCAACTGCTTCAGCTCTTCCTTGTTGGCGGCGTCGTAGATGGTGCTGTCGGCCAGGCGAGCATCGATGTCCGACTTTTTTGCCTGACATTTGGCCATCTGTTCTTCCAGGCGCTTGATGCGGGTTTCGATTGGCTTTTTCAGCACGGACAGGCGCTGGCGTTCCTCGGCTTCCTGCTTGCGCTGTTCGCGCCGATCCGGAGTCGATGCCGGCGCCGCAACTTGCGTTGCCGCAGCCTTCGCCGGAAGCGGTGCGCTTTCTTCTTGTTTACCTGCCAGCCGGGTCTTGAACAGCCAATCGCGGTAATCGTCCAGATCGCCGTCGAAAGGCTGCAGCCTGCCGTCGGCGACGATGATGAACTGGTCGGTGGTCGCACGCAGCAGATGGCGATCGTGCGATACCACCAATAACGTGCCTTCGAATTGCGCGAGCGCCATCGTCAGTGCTTCGCGCGTTTCCAGATCGAGATGGTTGGTCGGTTCGTCCAGCAGCAACAGGTTGGGGCGTTGCCAGACGATCAGTGCCAGCGCCAGGCGTGCTTTTTCGCCGCCGGAGAATGGCGCGATTTTGCTCGTCACCATGTCGCCGTTGAAATTGAAGCTGCCGAGGAAGTTGCGCAGTTCCTGTTCGCGCGTGTCCGGTGCGATATGCATCAGGTGCCACAGCGGCGATTCGTCGTGGCGCAGCATTTCGACCTGGTGCTGTGCGAAATAGCCGATCGACAATCCCTTGCCGTAATGTGCCGTGCCGTTCAGCGGTACCAGTTCGTCGGCGATGGTCTTGATCAATGTCGATTTGCCGGCGCCGTTGACGCCGAGCAGGCCGATGCGCTGGCCGGTCTGCAGCGAGAAGTCGATGCCCGAGACGATCTTCTTTTCGACAGCTGATGCGCCTTCGCCGCTGCGATAGCCGGCATCGACGCCTTCCATCACCAGCAGCGGATTCGGCGCATTCGCCGGCTCGCGAAATTCGAACGAAAACTCGGCGGCGGCACGCAGCGGCGCCAGTTCTTCCATCTTTGCCAGTGCCTTCATGCGACTTTGCGCCTGACGCGCCTTGGTAGCCTTGGCCTTGAAGCGCGTGATGAAGGATTCCAGATGCGCGCGCGCGCGCGCCTGCTTCTCGATCGCGCTCTGCGCCAGTACCAGTTGCGCGGCGCGTTGGCGCTCGAAGGCGGAATAGTTGCCGGCGTAGCGTTTCAGCTTGCGCTCGTCGATATGCACGATGACGTTGACGATGCCGTCGAGGAAATCGCGGTCGTGCGAGATCACGAGCAGCGTGCCTTCGTAGCGCTTCAGCCAGTCTTCCAGCCAGATGATGGCGTCGAGGTCGAGGTGGTTGGTCGGCTCGTCCAGCAGCAAAAGATCGGACGGGCACATCAGCGCCTGCGCCAGGTTCAGCCGCATGCGCCAGCCGCCAGAGAAGCTGGCGACCGGTTGTTCCATCTGCGTCAGTGTGAAGCCGAGGCCGAGCAGCAGCTGCTCGGCACGCGAACGTACCGTGTACGCATCGGCGTCGGCCAGCGCGGTATGCAGTTCGGCGATGCGGGTGCCGTTGTCGGCGCTTTCCGGTTGGCTTTCCAGTTGCGCGAGCTG
>DATDLO010000285.1:0-9327 GCA_036519215.1 Oxalicibacterium sp. | reverse complement strand
AGGAATCTGCGCAGAAGGCACCGGCCGACGATCCGGTCGCCAAATTCGTTTCGGTCGTACTGGCCGACACCGAGGATGTCTGGGGACAGATCTTTCGTGAAAACGGCGGGCAGTATCAACGACCGAAACTGGTGTTGTTCTCTGGCCGTACTTCAACTGCCTGCGGCGTGGGAGAAACGGCGACCGGCCCGTTCTATTGCCCGGGAGACCAGAAGGTTTATCTCGATCTGGAATTCTTCCAGACCATGCGCAACCGTTTTCATGTCGCCAGCGATTTCGCTGAAGCGTATGTGATTGCGCATGAAGTCGGCCATCACGTGCAGAACCTGACCGGCATCAGCGAGAAGGTTGCGCAGATGCAGCACAGCACATCCGAACGCAAGGCGAATGCCTTGTCGGTGCGCGTGGAACTGCAGGCCGATTGCTTCGCCGGCGTCTGGGCCTATCATGCGAACGAAGCGCGCAGCATTCTCGAATCGGGTGATGTGGAAAGCGCGTTGAAAGCGGCCAGCGCCATCGGCGACGATACGCTGCAGCGTCAGGCGCAAGGCGTGGTCGTGCCGGATTCGTTTACGCACGGTACGTCGGAACAGCGCGTGCGCTGGTTCAAGCGCGGCATCGGCAGCGGCGACCTGAATACCTGCAACACTTTTGCGGCAAAGCAGTTGTAAGAAACAGTCGTAGCAGCCTGGATTGGACGGTTGCGACGAGCGGCTGGAAATAAAAAAGCGCCTGCGGGCGCTTTTTTACTGTGCATGTTCGATGTGAATGCGGATCAGAAACAGTGCTCCGCTGCAGGGAACGTTCCTTCCTTCACTTCGCGGATGTAGGCGCGTATCGCACCTTCGATACTGGCCTGGCCTTCCATGAAGTTCTTCACGAAACGTGCCTTGCGGCCGGGGAAGACGCCGATGAAATCGTGCATCACCAGCACCTGCCCGGCGCAATCGGGGCCGGCACCGATGCCGATGGTCGGCATCGTCAGCGCATCGGTGATTTCCTTGCCCAGGGCGGCGGGGATCGCTTCCAGCACCAGCAGCGAAGCGCCGGCTTCCTGCAGTGCCAGCGCGTCGGCGCGCATCTGCTGCGCGGCGTCGCTGGTCTTGCCCTGCACCTTGTAGCCGCCGAAGCGGTTGACCGATTGCGGCGTCAGGCCCAGATGCGCGCAGACCGGAATTTCGCGTTCGACGAGAAAGCGTACGATCTCGACGACCCATGCGCCGCCTTCGATCTTCACCATCTGCGCGCCGGCCTGCACCAGCTTCACGGCGTTGCGGAACGCCTCTTCCTTGGTCGGATAAGAGCCGAACGGCATGTCCGCCAGCACCAGCGCCGTCTTGTTGCCGCGCGCGACGCTGGCCGTGTGATAGGCGACTTCGTCGATCGTCACCGTCAGCGTCGAGTTGTGGCCCTGGCAGACCATGCCGAGCGAATCGCCGATCAACAGCGTTTCGACGCCGCAACTGTCCATCAGCGATGCAAAGCTGGCGTCGTAGGCGGTCAGCATCGTGATCTTCTCGCCTTTCGCGCGCATCTCGAACAGCGCCGGGATCGTGACAGCCTTGGTGCGTACGGCGGATTTGTCCGGCGATGAATCCGGTTGGTCGTTGGATTGCAGATAACTTGCCATGCTTATTCTCCGCGATTGAAAAATTCACGCTTGCCGCGCATGTCGGCAATGCGTCTGAGCAGGAGTGCGAAATCCTCGTCGTTGTCGATGGGATTCAGGTGCTCGGTATCCACGATCAGCAGCGGCGCCGCATCGTAGTCGTAAAAGACGCGGCTGTAGCTTTCGCACAGCCGTTCAAGGTAGGGCTCGGAAATCGCCGCTTCCATCGCGATACCGCGTTTGCGGATGCGTTCCATCAGCGTTTCTGGGCGCGCCTGCAGATAGATGACGAGATCCGGGACCGGCGCCTGCGGCCGCAGGTGATCGTACAGCTGCTGGTACAGCGCCAGTTCGTCGTCGGCCAGTGTCAGCCGCGCGAAGATCGGGTCCTTGTCGAGCAAAAAGTCGGAGACGATACGCGCGTCGAACAGGTCAGGCTGCGCCAGATCGCGCAGCTGGTTCAGGCGCTGGAACAGAAAGAACATCTGCGTCGGCAGCGCATAGCGCGTGGCGTCGCGGTAGAAACGTTCGAGAAAGGGGTTTTCCTGCGGCAGTTCCAGCAGCGCGCGCGCGTTCAGCCGTTCGGCCAGCCGGTGCGTCAGCGAGGTCTTGCCGGCGCCGATCACGCCTTCGACGACGATGTATTTGTATTTGTCCAGATCCATGAATGTATCGTTGCTGCCTGCCGTCGTTTTACGGTTACGAGCGGAAGATGAAATAGACGGCGCCCACCAGGCACAGTGCGGCCCAGATGTAATCCAGCTTGAACGGCTGCCCCATGAAGAACAGTGCGAACGGCACGAACACCGTGAGTGTAATCGCTTCCTGCAGGATTTTCAGTTGGGCCAGGCTCATCTCGGTGTAGCCGATGCGGTTGGCCGGTACTTGCAGCAGGTATTCGAACAGTGCGATGCCCCAGCTGAGCAGCGCGGCGATCCACCACGGTTTGGAAGCCAGTCCCTTGAGATGGCCGTACCAGGCGAAGGTCATGAAGATGTTCGACAGCGTCAGCAAGCCGACGGTCTGGACGATGACGGGAATCTTCAGCATGGAGAGCCTCGACGGGTGCCTGCGGTGGTGGAAGTTATGAAATTTTGCTGATCGCCTGATCGGCGACGCGGGGGACGTATTCGTGCGCGGGGCCGTATCCGGGAATCGCGATGAACGGATCGATCTGCAGCAGCGGGATCAGCACGAAGGCGCGCATCGCCATGCGCGGATGCGGCACGGTCAGCGTCGGCGTATCGATGCGGCGATCGCCGTACAGCAGCAGGTCCAGATCCAGCGTACGCGGTGCGTTGACGTAGGGACGTGCGCGGCCGTGGCGCTGTTCGATTTCTTGCAACGCTTGCAGCAGGGCTTCGGGTGCGAGCGTGGTCGTCAGTTGCGCGACCGCATTGACGTAATCGTCGCCGCCGGCATCGATCGGCGCGGTGCGGAACAGCGACGATTGCGCAGTCACGTGCGTACCGGTCATACCGTCCAGTTCGCGCAGGGCACGGCGGACGGTCGTTTCGGCATCGCCCAGGTTGGCACCGATGCCGACGTAGGCGACGACGGGCGGCTGCGTTGCGTTCATCGATGGGAAAAATTGCGTGCGAAAGCTGCGCGCGCCGTCATTCGGCGGCCGGCGCGGCGCTGCCGCCATTGCCTGCATTGCCGCCGCCGGAACGTTTGCGTCCGCCGCGGCGACGGCGTTTCTTGGCGGGAGCGGCTTCGTCGGATGCACCGGTTGTGCCGGATGCCTTGGATGCCTGCGGTTTTTTCGCCAGCAGTTCTTCACGGCCGGCACTGTCGGCGTCCATGAAGGCAGTCCACCAGTCGCCGATTTCACGGTCGATTTCACCGGAAGCGCAGCGCAGCAGCAGGAAATCGTAGCCGGCGCGCATGCGCAGGTGTTCCAGCAGCTTGTACGGCGTTTTTCCTGTGCGGCGTTCGAAACGCGGCTGCATGGCCCAGATGTCGCGCATGTCGGAAGCGATCTTGCGTTGCAGCGCCAGCTTGTCGGTCTGCGCGTTCAGTACATCGTCGGCAGCCAGGTGCAGCGCCGGAATCGGATATTCGCCGGCGGCCTGGTAGGCCTTCCATTTTTCCAATACCTGATGCCACAGCAGCGAAGCGAACAGGAAACCGGGTGATACCGGCTTGCCTTGGCGCACGCGTTCGTCGGTGGCGTCCAGCGCGAGGCGCACGAATTTCTCGCCGAGCGGTTGTTCGAGCACGACATCCAGCAGCGGCAGCAGGCCGTGGTGCAAACCTTCCTTGCGCAACTGCTGCAGGCAGGCGAGCGCGTGGCCGCTCAGCAGCAGCTTCAGCATTTCGTCGAACACGCGTGCGGCCGGTACATTGTTGATCAGCGGCGCCATCACGGTGATCGGCTTGCGGGTATCCGGTGCGATCGTGAAATCCAGCTTGGCGGCGAAGCGCACGACGCGCAGCAGGCGCACCGGGTCTTCGCGGTAGCGCGCTTCCGGCGCGCCGATGATGCGCAGCGTGCGGTTGCGGATGTCGTCCATGCCGCCGTGATAATCGAGCACGGTCTGCGTGGCCGGATCGTAGTACATCGCGTTGATCGTGAAATCGCGCCGCACGGCGTCTTCATGCTGTTCGCCGAAGGTGTTGTCGCGCAGCACGCGGCCGTGCTCGTCCTTGGGCGCATCTTCCGACGATGCGCCGCGGAAGGTCGTTACTTCCAGCAGGTCCTGGCCGAACATCACGTGCACGATCTGGAAGCGACGGCCGATGATGAAGGCGCGGCGGAACAGTTTCTTCACCTGTTCCGGCGTCGCGTTGGTGGCGATGTCGAAATCCTTGGGCTTGACGCCGAGCAGCAGGTCGCGCACCGCGCCGCCGACCAGGAAGGCCTTGAAGCCGGCCTGTTGCAGCGTGCTGGTGACACGGATCGCGTTGTTGGAGACCAGCTTCGGATCGATGCCGTGTTCCTTCGCCGTCAATACGACGGGCTGCGTGGCATCGGCCGGTTTGTCCTTGGTGCCGAGAATGCGGCGGATGAGCTTTGTAATCATGAATCAGTCGTTGAACAGGCGGATGATCGGCCAGCCGTGTGCCTGTGCGTGCGCAGTCAGCAGCGCATTGGGATTGGTGGCGACCGGATCGGTAACGATGGACAGCAGCGGGATGTCGTTCTGCGAATCGCTGTAGAAGTAGCTGCGTTCGAAATCCTTGAGCGACAGGCCACGCGCTGCCAGCCATGCGTTGGTGTGCGTGATTTTACCTTTGCCGGAGGTCGGTTCACCGACCAGTTTGCCGGTCGGGCAGCCGTCGGCGTCGAGTTCCGGTTCGGCGGCGATCAGGTGTTCGACATCGAGTGCGCGCGCGATCGGTGCCGTGACGAAACGATTGGTGGCAGTGACGATGACGACCAGATCGCCGGCATCCTGGTGCTTCTTCACCAGCGCGCGTGCCGCCGGCAGGATTTTCGGTTCGATTACGTCGCGCATGTAGGTGAGCTGCCATTCGTCGAGCTGCTTGCGCGAAAACTGCGCCAGCGTGCCGAGCGCGAATTCCAGGTATTCGACCGGGTCCAGCGTGCCGGCTTCGTACTGTGCGTAAAAGGCGGCATTGCGGCGCGCGAATTCCTCGGGTTCGACGGCGCCGCAGCGTGTGAGGAACTGGCCCCATTCGTAGTCGGAGTCGAGAGGCAGTAGCGTATGGTCGAGATCGAAGAGGGCGAGATTCATCAAAGTGTTGCGTATGTATTATTGCTTGAAATTCAGTCGTTGCGCTGCAGCAGTTCGCGCAGCAGCGGCAATGTGATCGGCCGCTTGGTTTCCAGCGAGTAGGCGTCGAGCGCGTCGAGCATGGCGGACAGCGAGCGCATGTCGCGCGCGAAATGCGTAAGCAGGTAGGGTAACACGCCGGGCGACAGCGCCAGCCCGCGTGCGTTGGCGGCTTGCGTCAGGGCGGCGATCTTGTCGTCGTCGCTCAGGCCATGTACCTGGTAAATCAGGCCCCAGCCCAGTCGCGTACGCAAATCCTCGCGTACCGTCAGCGCGGCCGGCGCGACGGGGCCGGATGTGACTAGGCAGCCACCCAGTTCGCGTACCTGGTTGAACAGGTTGAAGGCGGCAATCTGCGCATCGGGCGCGAGTTTGTGGCAATCGTCGAGCAGGTAGAGCAGGTCGCCGGCATAGTCGAAGGCGGTGATCGGTGCATTGCTTGGCAGATAACGGGCGGTATCGGCCTGCGCCAGCGCGCGTAACAGGTGCGTCTTGCCGGCACCAGCCTCGCCCCACAGATAGACAAAGCGTTCGTCGAGGTTGTTCGGTGCGCGTTGCAGCAATCGCTGCATCAACTGCGCTAGTTCGGCGTTGGCGCCGACCACGAACGAATCCATCGTCTGCGGTTTTTCGGCGGGTAAATCCAGGACCAGTTGCCTCATGCGGGGAAATTCTGAAAAAGTACAAAATGTACGTGTGGGTTCTGCGGGTGGGCGGCAGGTGCCGGTTTGCTCATGACGCGAATATGGTCGGAAATACGGAGAAGGAGAGCCCGATTTGTTAGAATAGCGGTTTTCCTGTACTGGCCCAGGCCAAACGTCGGATTATAGAGCGACACGCTGCAATCCGGCTGCCAACCGTCACATTTTACCTCTGCCGTCCAATCACATCATGAGCACTCCTTCCCAAACTTCCCTTTCCTATCGCGATGCCGGCGTGGACATCGATGCCGGCGATGCGCTGGTCGAAGCGATCAAGCCGTTTGCCAAACGCACGATGCGCGAAGGCGTGCTGGGCGGCCTCGGCGGCTTCGGCGCGATGTTCGAGATCGGCAAGAAATACAAGGAGCCGGTGCTCGTGTCCGGCACCGACGGCGTCGGCACCAAGCTGAAGCTGGCTTTCATGCTGAACAAGCACGATACGGTCGGCATCGATCTGGTCGCGATGAGCGTCAACGACATTCTCGTGCAGGGTGCCGAGCCGCTGTTCTTCCTCGATTATTTTGCCTGTGGCAAGCTGGACGTGCCGAGCGCGACCGACGTCGTCAAGGGCGTCGCCAAGGGCTGCGAACAGGCCGGCTGCGCGCTGATCGGCGGAGAGACGGCCGAGATGCCGGGCATGTATCCGGACGGCGAATACGACCTGGCCGGTTTTGCGGTCGGCGCGGTCGAGAAATCGAAGATCATCGACGGCACCAAAATCAAACCGGGCGACGTCGTGCTGGGTCTGGCATCGTCGGGTATCCACTCGAACGGCTATTCGCTGGTGCGCAAGATCATCGAAGTCGCCAAGCCGGACCTGAACGCCGATTTCCACGGCCGCAAACTGGCCGACGTGCTGCTGGAGCCGACGCGCATCTACGTCAAGCCGCTGCTGGCGCTGATGGCGAAGATGGAAGTCAAAGGCATGGTACACATCACCGGTGGCGGTCTGGTCGAGAACATTCCACGCGTGCTGCAGGACAACCTGACGGCCGTGCTGCACAAGGATGCATGGACGTTGCCACCGCTGTTCCAGTGGCTGCAGCAGCACGGCAATGTGGCGGATTCCGAAATGCACCGCGTCTTCAATTGCGGCATCGGGATGACGGTGATCGTCGCCAAGGAAAACGCAGATGCCGCGATGGCAGATCTGCAGGCTGCCGGCGAAACCGTGATGCGCATCGGCGAAATCTGCACCCGTGAAGATGGGCAGCCACAAACGATAGTGAATTAACCTGAGACGTTAATAAAAAACGGCTGTAGCGTAATTGCGTTACAGCCGTTTTTTATTACAGCGACGATGGGGGCGAGCGCGGTTGGCTTAAAAATAGATTGTGAATTGCTGCTTGCCAGAGGGCATTTGCGCAGCATCCAGCATGAGCAAAGCGCTTTAAGACACTGCTGAGCTAACAAAGGCAATCGGTGGCTAGGGTTGAGGTAAACATGTGAAAATCATGCGTAAACGCGTTTGAGAAGCACGAACGATATGTTAAAGAAGGCCGCGACATACATCGCTACAGTCCAGTTAAAATAAATATATGCGTACGAACGTCCTGAGCTCAGTGCAGCGCGTTTTGCAAATACTGAGAGTGCATACGCCGCCGATTATGACGATTGCCCTCAGCTCCTCTGCCATTTCAACGGATCATCGAAGACAATCACAAGACGCTTTTGTCATCATTTGACGACGATGGAGAAACATCTACGTCTCGACAGGGCGGAACTGACACTTGTTTGGCGCGCCCTCGTAACCGAAGACAGATTGAAATTAGATACAAACTGAGAAATAACGCGACGTAATATTCTTTGACTTCTCTGTCAAACATCCATCCGGGAATGACCTTTAGTGTCGCTTTTTGATATAAATAACTGCATTCTAAAAAGAAGAAAAGCAATGCAGTAGGCACAACGATATTAGTGGGCCAGAACCAGTAGCTAAAATCTGACCCATCAGTACGGATATTGCGGAGCCAGCGTCGAAGTGGCAGGATCAATCCACTAATCATCACACCCCATTCGACAAGCGCGCGTGGTTTCTGGTTAAGCCAACTACTGACGTTGTGAAGATTGGTTTCATGTTGTTTATTGATTTCCCGGAAGGTATCACCAGCTTCCCATCCAAAGAAATGTTGTCCCCAACTGATTTCTTCGCCTGCGAAAAAAATACATGCGAAGGTGCAGAGTAAGGTTGTCCAGCCTAAATAGGCGTTCGGAAAGTGTCGTCTTTTGGAAAATGCAATGAATCCGGCGATTATCCCTGGCACGAGTACTATCCAGGTTGCGTTTTCAACAATGCCAAAACCAAATTGATCATGAATCAACATCATTTGGTACATCTCTTTAGAAAACAAAAATGTAAGAAACAATGCTATGGCCATCAATGGTGGGAAAATCAACCACCATGCTGGCGGGACGTCGTGATCCTTGAGATTCATTTGAGTGATATTTGAAAAAGAATGTTTTCTGGGGCTATCTGTTTGGGACGACTATTTTCGCCTCCTCGGCAAAACAAGAGTCTGATTCCCAAGCGTTTATTCGAACCTAAGCGCTAGTCAACCAGCTTGGCTCTGTTGGAGTGGTTGCAGGCCAAGTACCAACATTTAAAAATTCCTACTTAATTTGTTCTTATACTGGTTATTTATCGTTTGCTAGCATAAAAAATGGGTGGCCTAGTCGGCACACCCGAGCCAAATATAGCGTACGTACCTTACGAACTCAATAGTTTAGTGGGACGGCTATATGAATCCTCTCACTAGCCTAGCTACTCTCCAGTCTATAGAAACAGGGGAAGTTGTGAGCAACAGTGGGATATAAAAGGCAAAAGGCAAATTCGTGACACGTCGTTAAGGATTGAGCTTCTGCATTCCCGGCATTTAAATTCGGAATACGACTTCAGGGCGCACGCAGATCGTCCAAGAGCGCCGCATTTCTCTCGTCAGGCGGCGTTAGTAGGCTGACGACGATCAGCGCGCACATGCCGGCCGGTACACCGAAGATGCCGGCCGAAATCGGCGCGATGTGGAACCACTGGCCGTCCGGCGAACCGCCCAGTGCCGGATGCGTGCGCAGCATGTAGAACACGCAGACGGCGAAGCCGGCCAGCATGCCGGCAATCGCGCCCTGACGATTCGCGCGCTTCCAGAACACGCCGAGCGCCAGCGCAGGAAACAGCGCCGAAGCCGCCAGCGAAAATGCCGCACCGACCAGCGACAGGATGTCGCCCGGTTTCAGCGATGCCGCATAGGCCGCCACCAGCGCCACCATCAGCAGCAGCAAT
>DATDLO010000284.1:0-3936 GCA_036519215.1 Oxalicibacterium sp. | reverse complement strand
AACGAATCCAGATATTCCAGCATCGGCGGCATGACAAGCTCATAGCCGTACAGATGGAAATTGTCGATGATCGCACGACGCAACTCTTCGACCTTGCGCGCTTCGGACGGCAAGACGTCGGCGATATTTTCGGGTAAGAGCCAGTTAGGCATGACGGAAAACAGATAACTCAGGAAAGAAACGAAAAGGCAAAAGCCGGGTTCATCGGCATCACGCCGATCCACCGGCCAGCAGCAGACTTCTGCCGCACGGGAAAAAGGCTATGCCCTCCTCCCGCATGTGCATACAACAGGCATCAATTCTTCTTGCCGCCCTCACTCTTGAAATACTTGAAGAACTCGGAAGTAGGATCGATGACCAACGTATCGTTACGCGTCTTGAAGCTTGCACGATAAGCCTCAAGGCTGCGATAGAACTTGTAGAACTCAGGATTCTGGCCGAATGCCTGTGCATAGATACGCGAAGCCTTGGCATCGCCATCGCCGCGAATACGCTCGGCATCACGATATGCTTCCGCCAGGATCACAGTACGCTGACGATCGGCATCTGCACGAATCTTCTCGGACTCTGCGGCGCCTTGCGAACGCAATTCATTCGCCACGCGTGCACGTTCGGATTTCATCCGGTCAAAAACAGAATTGTTGATTTGCTCGACGTAATCCACACGCTTCAGGCGCACATCGACAATCTCGACACCGATCTGCTTGGCTTCTTCCGACACCTTTCTCTGGATGCCGTCCATCACCTTGCTGCGCTCACCGGAAATCACTTCGCGCACAGTACGCTTGGTAATTTCTTCGTTCAACGAGGCCTTGACGATCTGGTTCATGCGATTCTGCGCACTGCGCTCATCGCCGCCGAAACTGACGAAATACAGACGAGGATCAACGATGCGCCATTTGACGAAAGCATCGACAAGAATATTCTTCTTCTCCGCCGTGATGAAACGGTCGGCATCCGGCGTATCCAGCGTCAGAATGCGCTTATCGAGAAAAATGACATTCTGGAACGGCGGAGGCAGCTTGAAATGCAGTCCGGGTTCCTTGATGACACTCTTGACCTCACCCAAGGCAAACACAATCGCATACTGCCGCTGATCCACCACGAACATGGTCGAGAACAGCAATATCAGCGCGATAACCAGCGCAATCAGATAGGAAAACAGGCGATTCATCAGCGCACCTCCCTTTCACGGGAACTGCGATCATCGCCGCGCGAACGCGGATCCTGTTGCAATTGCGTCTCCAGTGTTGATTGATCGGTTCGCATGACCGAAGATGGCGCGGCATGTGTTGCCGCGTTCCCCGTCGACGACACTGCGCCTTGGGGCTGCGCCGACTGCGTAATCAGTTTATCCAGCGGCAGATAGATCAGATTGTTACTGCCTTTCGCATCAACCATGACTTTGGTCGTACTGGCAAAAATCTTCTGCATCGTTTCCAGATACATGCGATCGCGCGTCACTGCGGGTGCCTTCTCGTATTCTGCACTGATTTGCTTGAAGCGCGCCGCTTCGCCTTCTGCATTGGCAATGACGCTCGAACGATATGCCTCGGACTCTTCCTGCAGACGCGAGGCTGCACCGCGCGCACGCGGGATCACATCGTTCGCATAGGCCTGGCCTTCGTTCTTCTGACGCTCGCGATCCTGACCTGCCTTGACCGCGTCGTCGAATGCAGCCTGTACCTGTTCCGGAGGCTGCACCGCTTGCATCGTCACATTGGTGATCTGTACACCAGCCTTGTAACGATCCACGATCTGCTGCATCAATGCGCTGGTGTCGAAAGCGACCTTCTCACGGCCTTCGTACAAAACGAAATCCATCTTGCTGCGGCCGACGACTTCGCGAATCGCTGTTTCAGCCACCTGCTTGACCATCTCATCCTGTTCGCGGTTGTTGAATATCCAGTCGGACGCATTCTTCAGCGTGTATTGAACGGCGAACTGGATATCGATGATGTTCTCGTCTTCCGTCAGCATCAGCGATTCTTGCGGCTGCTTGTTTTTTACGTTGCCGCGATAGCCGACTTCAACCGTACGAATCTGCGAGACATTGACGATCTCGTGGCTCTGGATCGGCGTTGGCCAGCGCCAGTTGAAACCGGATTGCGTCATGTGGCTGTATTTGCCGAAAGTCATGACGACACCCGTCTGGCCTTCCTGCACGATGAAGAAACCGCTGACCAGCCACAGGAAAGCAACGATGACCGCGATCACCGCCGCGCCAATTCCTGCGCCACGCATGTCTGGTGTAAATCCTTGTCCGCCGCCGGCATCGTTGCCGCCGCCTCCGCCACCGGAGCGACGATTGCCGAACAGGTTACCCAGACGCTGGTTGAAATCACGCCAGAGCTGATCCAGGTCCGGCGGACCGTCATTCGGCCGCCTGCCGTTCTGGTTCTTGTCGTCTTGCGAACCACGTCCCCAGCGGGGGTCGTTGAGAGAAAACTTCACACCAAGTCTTTTTTTAAGGGAAGCAAGCATGCGTTCGCGGTCCGGGCTGAAAAGTAAAGGGGGGATTGCCAAGTCAATTCGTTACGCGTTTACATCGTCCGATGCGACAAGCGATGCATCTTCTATGCTGGCGGCGCGCGCTTTCGCGCATTCGGCTATCGCTTCTCGCAATAGATCCAATCCGCTTCCAGTCTGGGCACTGACAAAAACCCGTCGGATTTTATCATATTCATCACGCTCCAAAGCAGGTTCCAGCCCTGCCGCGTCGATCTTGTTCCAGACGAGAATCTGCGGAATTTTATCGGCACCGATTTCCTGCAAAACCATGTTGACCTGTTCGATCTGCTCCATGCGCGCCGGGGTGGCACCGTCCACTACGTGCAGCAACAAATCCGCGTGAATGGTTTCTTCCAGCGTAGCGCGGAAAGCAGCCACCAACTGGTGGGGCAGTTCGCGGATAAAGCCGACGGTATCCGAAATAACGACACTGCCGGCCTCCCCGAGATAAATACGGCGCGACGTCGTATCCAGCGTCGCAAACAACTGGTCGGCAGCCAGCGCCCGTGCCTTTGCCAGTGTATTGAACAAGGTCGATTTTCCGGCATTGGTATATCCCACCAGCGACACGGAAAACGCATTGTTGCGTCCGCGTGCACGACGTTGCGTGGCACGCTGCTTGTGCAATTTTTCCAGTTTAGAGCGCAGCATCTTGACGCGCTCGCCTAGCAGGCGGCGGTCGGTTTCCAGCTGTGTTTCACCAGGGCCGCGCAGGCCGATACCGCCCTTCTGGCGCTCAAGATGGGTCCAGCCTCGCACCAGACGCGTGGACAGATGCTGCAATTGCGCCAGTTCGACTTGCACCTTGCCTTCATGGCTTTGCGCGCGTTGCGCGAAAATGTCCAGAATCAGGCTGGTGCGGTCCACCACACGTACTTTCAGGTGACGCTCAAGGTTGCGCTGCTGGGCAGGGGACAGGGCGTGATTGAAAATGACGATATCGAGGCCGTTGTCGGTGATCGCATCGCCGATCTCGCCTGCCTTGCCGGAACCGACGAACAAAGCGGCATCCGGAGCGGAACGCTTGCCCGTGACAACAACAACCGGGTCAGCGCCGGCCGACCTGGATAACAGGGAAAGTTCTTCGAGGCTTGCGGCAAAATCGCCTTTGCCGAAATCGACGCCTACCAGTACTGCACGCATGTCAGTACCGCACCGGCAGCGTGTATATGCGCTTACTCAACGTCAGAATCGACGCTCAGATTGACGGCACGTGCAGGAACAACGGTCGAAATTGCATGTTTGTACACCATTTGCGTCACAGTGTTACGCAGCAGGACGACATACTGATCGAAGGATTCGATGTGTCCCTGGAGTTTGATGCCATTGACGAGATAGATCGAGACAGGAACATGTTCCTTGCGCAAGGCATTGAGGAACGGGTCTTGTAAAAGTTGCCCTTTATTGGTCATAACAGCTCCATTG
>DATDLO010000283.1:0-8392 GCA_036519215.1 Oxalicibacterium sp. | reverse complement strand
GAAGTTTTCGATCGCCAGCGTGTCCAGCACCTGACCGCCGAAACGTTCGGCAACGACGCCGGTGCGGATGCCCTTGCGCGCTGCATAGATGGCTGCCGCGGCACCTGCAGGGCCACCGCCGACGATCAGCACGTCGTACGGTTCTTTCGCACTCAGTTCTTCCTGTTTGCGTTTGTTGCCGCCGGTGTCGAGCTTGGCCAGAATCTGTTCGATGCTGACGCGGCCGGATTCAAACGGCTGACCGTTCATGAAGGTGGTCGGCACCGCCATGATTTCGCGGTCCTTGACCTCGTCCTGGAACAGGCCGCCGTCGATCGTGATTGCCTTGATGCGCGGATTGAGCAATGCCATCACGTTGAAGGCTTGCACGACTTCCGGGCAGTTATGGCACGACAGGGACATATAGGTTTCGAAGGTGTAGTCGCCGTCCAGATTCTTGATCTGTTCGATGACGGAGTCTTCGAGTTTCAACGGGTGGCCGCCGGTTTGCAGCAGTGCCAGCACCAGTGAAGTGAATTCGTGGCCCATTGGAATCGCGGCGAACTGAATACCAGCGTGTGCGTCCGGGTGTTTGATGACAAAAGATGGTTTGCGCTCGTTATCGTCGGTGCGTTCGACCAAAGTGATCTTGTCGCTCAATACGACGATTTCCTGCAGCAGTTCCTGCAGTTCGCGCGATTTTTCGCCGCCATCGAGCGATGCAACGATCTCGATCGGCTGCACGATGCGCTCCAAATAGCCTTTCAATTGGTCTCTGAGATTTGCATCCAGCATGATGGTCCCTACTTTCTTTCGTTAGATTTTGCTGCGGCCGAACCCGCTCGGGCTCGGCGATGCAGCGGTGTTGCGTCTTACTCGTTACTGATTAGATCTTGCCGACCAGGTCCAGCGACGGAGCCAGGGTCTTTTCGCCTTCTTTCCATTTGGCCGGGCAGACTTCGTTCGGGTGAGCAGCGGTGTACTGGGCAGCTTTCAGCTTGCGCAGGGTTTCCGAAACGTCACGAGCGATTTCGTTCGAGTGGATTTCCAGGGTCTTGATGACGCCGTCCGGGTTGATGATGAAGGTGCCGCGCAGTGCCAGGCCTTCTTCAGCAATGTGCACGCCGAAAGCGTTGGTCAGTTGATGCGTTGGGTCGCCAACCAGCGGGAACTTGGCTTTGCCGACTGCCGGCGAGGTTTCATGCCAGACCTTGTGCGAGAAGTGCGTGTCGGTAGTGACGATATAGACTTCGGTGCCCAGTTTCTGGAATTCGGCGTAGCTGTCGGCTGCATCTTCGACTTCGGTCGGGCAGTTGAACGTGAAGGCTGCCGGCATGAAGATCAGGACAGACCATTTGCCCTTCAGCGACTGTTCCGTGACTTCGATGAACTTGCCATTATGGAAAGCCTGGGTCTTGAAGGGTTGGACTTGGGTATTGATAAGAGACATGTCGCTTTTCCTTTTGGGTTGGGTTGAAAAGTGGGTTTAAAGAAGCATGAGTTCGAATGTTAGACAAATTCGACTCATTTGCATAATTGATTTATTTTAGAAAACCAATTTGTTTTCGCTATGACAAAGGCGAAGCAATAGCCAGTAACGAATTGGCTATTATGCAGCTTTTTGAAGACAGTGCTGTGACGGCACCCTGCTGAAGCCGAATGAAGCGGGTTGGTGCCGCGAGTCTTGCGGTAGCCGGCGCGCGGTGAACGAGGCCTTGGCTATGCCCTTATAATGTCAGGCTTCCCGTGGCGAACCGCATGCGAGCGGTTTCTTTTGCATCCCAATCAAGCTGTTGTCATGAACAATTCCCTCCCCGTTTCTCCGCCAGCCGGCATCAGCGCCGCCGAATGGCAGGTGCGCGTCGATCTGGCCGCCTGCTATCGCCTTTGTGCATTGAAGAACTGGGACGACCTGATTTACACGCACATCTCGGCCACGGTGCCGGGCGAGGAAGGTCGTTTCCTGATCAATCCGTTCGGCTGGCGTTTCGACGAGATCACCGCTTCCAGTCTGGTGAAGATCGACATCCACGGCAACATTATCGGCGACCAGAGCGCACGCGTGAACGTGACCGGTTTCGCTATTCACGGCGCGGTGCATGCCGCACGCAAGGATGCAATGTGCGTGATGCATCTGCATAACGAAAACGGCGTCGCCGTCGGCATGCAAAAGGGCGGCCTGCTGCCGCTGTCGCAGCACGCGCTGCGCTTCTATGAGCAGATGGGTTATCACGACTACGAAGGACTGGCGTTGTCGGCTGCCGAGCAGACGCGGCTGATCGAGCGCCTGGGCGATTATCCGGCGATGCTGCTACGCAATCACGGCACGCTGGTTTCCGGCCGCACCGTCGCCGAAGCCTATGTGCTGATGGATACGCTGGACAAGGCCTGCTCGTTCCAGTTGAAGGCGCAATCGGGCGGCGGTCCGTTGAATATTCCGTCGCCGGAAATTTGCGCGAAGACGTACAAAGAACTGCTGGGCGACGGCTCGCCGGAAGGCGTGCTGGAATGGCCGGCGCTGCTGCGCAAGCTGGATGCGATTTCGCCGTCGTATCGAGACTGACCGGCGACTGTTCGCACTCATACCGAATCATCATCAACCGAAAGGGAAATCATGCCAACCATCAACGTTCAATTGTTCGAAGGCCGCACGCTGGAGCAGAAACGCGCATTCGTCAAAGCCGTCACCGAAGCGACGGTCGCCACGCTGGGTTCTTCGGCGGAATCGGTCGATATCCTCATCACCGAACTCAAGCGCGAGGACTGGGCCACCGGCGGCGTGCTGTGGTCGGAAAAGTCTTGAATTGACGGCGCGACGTCTGCGGACGCCCGCCACCCCGTTTTACAAACCGCTGCCGATGCGTGCATTGTGCGGCGGTTTTTTATTGGTAGGCGTATCCTCTGTTATGTGGGCCAGCGCACCGACGCATGACGGCTTCGGTGCGATGCTGACTTGTTGATAATGCACAGGAGGCTGCGATGACGCACGATCGCTCCAGAAAGAGCCGACCCGACGATGCCGAACGCGCTGCACCGGTCACACCGGCAGCTGCCTCGCACGAGGAGCATCTGCTCGACAAGGCGCTGGACGACACTTTCCCCGCCAGCGATCCGGTTGCGGAGCTGCCGGAGGACACTACTGCAACGTCTGAGGAGCAGGCACAGGAAAGCCTGCTCGATACGGCGCTTGAGATGAGCTTTCCCGCCAGCGATCCGATCTCGGTCGAAGCCAGTATCACCCGCATCGAGCATGCGCCCGAGACGGCCAATGCGCATGACGATCACCAGAACAGCAACGAGGTCGAAGAATCCGAAAAGACGGCGCAGCGCACAACACGACATGCACATCCCCACCGTCGCTGAAGCCGGTGCTGTTGCAGAAAATCCCTACTCTCTTCCAAGTTATTGAATTTGCGGCGGAAATTCGTATTTCCGCCGTTTTTTCATGCTATATTCGCGCCACGCTAGGGGTCCTGAAGAGCAATCTTCGGGTGAGATGAAACCCTTGAACCTGACCTGGATAATGCCAGCGTAGGAAAGCGCAAAGTCTTCGTCGTTATTCTTTCGGTCGTCCTTTGTTCTTCCTGCGCGCGTTTTCCGCAACGCGATGAGAACGACCGATATGTCCCGCTTCAATACCTCCCTGATCGCCGCTGCGATCGCCCAGGCCTGCGCGCTTGCGCCGGCATTCGCCCAGACTGCGCAGAACGACGACGCGCCAGAGAACGTACTGCCTGCCGTCACCGTGACTGCTGCGCCTGACGACGGCGGCAAGGCCACGACGGCCAGCGTCGGCGGTTTCGGCGAAACGCCGTTGCTGGAAACGCCGGCTTCGGTCAGCGTCATCACGCAGCAGCAGATGCAGGACCGCAACATCCGCTCGACGACGGCAGCGGTGGAAACCGATGCCAGCGTCAACGATGCGTACAACGCAGTCGGCTATGCCGAACAATTCTCGATTCGCGGCTTCACGCTGGAAAACGAAACCAGCTTCCGCAAGGACGGACTGTCATTTTCCGGAGCATCGTCAGTGCCGCTGGAAAACAAGGAACGCATCGAAATCCTGAAAGGATTGTCCGGCCTGCAGGCTGGCGTGGCGACGCCGGGCGGCATCATCAATTACGTGACCAAACGTCCGACCGAAACGCCGGTGCGTACGTTGACGACCGAGTTCAGCGAGCGCGGCACGGCCTATGGCGCGATCGATCTCGGCGGCATGTCGGAAGACAAGCGCTTCGGTTATCGCATCAATGCGGCGACCGAGACGATCAATTCCTACGTGAAGGGTGCAGACGGTAATCGCAACTTCGTTTCCGGCGCATTCGACTGGCATCTGACAGATCGCGCGTTGCTGCAGCTGGATATGGATTACCAGCACAAGTCGCAGATTACGGCAGCGGGGTATCAACTGATGGGTGGCACCGATTTGCCGACGCATGTCGATCCGAAACGATTGATTGGCAAGCAGCCGTGGACATCACCGGTGACGGACGACACCAGCAATATCGGCCTGCGCTTCAAGTACAACATTGATGACAACTGGAATTTGACGTTAGCGGCAAATCGTTACAGATTGAAGCGCGACGACCATTCCGCCTTTCCGTATGGTTGTTTCTCCCAGCTGGGCTTCGATCCGGGTTTCTGCTCAAACGGAGACTTCGATGTGTATGACTACAGAAGCGATAACGAAGTGCACACCATTCTCGGTACACAGGCTTTGCTGCAAGGGAAATTCGATACTGGCAGTGTGAAGCACGACTTCACCGTTGGCTTTACGGCGGATCGTCGTCGTGATCGTGTCGGCGATTGTGTGTACGGCACAGTGGATTGCTCGGGATCGGCATCGAATGGCACCAGCAATATTTACAACCCGGTCGCTGTTCCGCCATCGACGATTTCATCAGGGCCAGTACGACTGCAGCGCAAGGACGATGAATGGTCTGTCTTTACCCAAGATGTTATGAAATTGTCGGACAAGGTATCGTTGCATGCAGGCTTGCGATATACAGAATTGCGCCGCAACCAATACGATGTCATCGATGGTAGCGAGCTGTCTGAATACAGCAAGAGTTATGTGCTGCC
The DNA here is from genome assembly GCA_036519215.1 of Oxalicibacterium sp. Taxonomy (GTDB): domain Bacteria; phylum Pseudomonadota; class Gammaproteobacteria; order Burkholderiales; family Burkholderiaceae_D; genus Oxalicibacterium. The sequence goes on along the minus strand of DATDLO010000283.1, from coordinate 3,331 downwards.
GAATGTCGCATTGGTCGTTATGCCGCAACCTGGATTGGCGCTTTATGGCTCCTATGCGGAAGGGCTGCAGCATGGCGGTCAGGCCGGAGCTTTCGATACGAATGCCAATCAGGTGCTCAATCCGAGTGTTTCGAAGCAATATGAAATCGGCTTGAAGAAGGATATAAGCGGCGCGCTGAGTTTTACGGCTGCATTGTTCCAGATCAAGGCACCACTCGAATATACGGATAACACCAACACCTTCGTTCAAAACGGCGATGCCGTCCACCGTGGCATCGAACTCGGACTGACCGGGCGAGTCACGCGCCAGTTACTGGCAGGTATGAGCCTGACGGCACTGGATGCGAAACAGAAAAATACCGGTGATGCCTCTCTGGATGACAAACGCAATGTTAACGTGCCGAAGCTGAAGACTGTTGCCTTCCTCGACTATGCGGTCTCTGAGATGCCGGGCCTGAACCTGAACACAACCATCACCTACTCAGGCAGCAAGGCCTTCGATACGCAGAATGAGGTGAAGGTCGGCGGCTATGCCGTCGTCGATGCCGGCGCGCGCTATGCGACGCGTATCGGCAATACGCCGGTTCGCTTCAATTTCACCGTCTACAACGTGTTCGACAAGTTTTACTGGCGTGACGTGACGCAGGATCTGGGCGGTTACCTGTTCCCCGGTGCGCCGCGTACGTTCAAGCTGACGGCACAGTTCGATTTCTGATTCGATTCCCGATTCACCTGATTGCGTCGACCCCATGAACAGCCCGCTCGTCCTCTTCGGCTTTATCCACACTTCGTATTTCGAGATCGTCTCGTTCGGCCTCGCCATCACGATGGTGCTGCTGAACATCCGCCAGTCGCCGTGGGCATGGCTGTTCTCGATCTCGGCGTCCGCGCTGTACTCGGTCGTCTTCTTCGAAGCCAAGCTGTACGGCGACATGTGCCTGTCGTTCTTCTTCATCACCGTTTCGCTGTGGGGCTGGTATCAATGGCTGTTCGGTGGGCGTACGCATCACGGTATCACCGTCTCGGTGCTGACGCGGCGCGGCATCGCATGGACACTGGCGGCGTGGATGATCGCCTGGCTGGCGATCTACCTGTTGCTGTCGCGTTTCACCGATAGCGACGTGCCGCGCATCGACGCCTTTCTGACGGCAGGCAGTCTGGTCGGGCAATTTCTGCTGTCGCGCAAGAAACTGGAGAACTGGCACATGTGGATCGTCATCGACACGATCTTTATCGGTCTCTATATCCATAAGCATCTGTACCTGACGGCGCTGCTGTATGCGCTGTTCGTCATCATGGCGACCTTCGGCCTGTTTGCATGGAAAAAGGCGCTGGCCAATCCGCCGGCGGAAGAAACCGTTCCGGCATGACGAACGTTCGTCGCGTCGCCATCCTTGGCGCAGAATCCACCGGTAAATCGACGCTGGCCGAAGCGTTGGCAGCGCATTACGGCACGGTGTGGGTGCCGGAATATCTGCGCGAGTTTGTCGAAACCCACGGACGCACACCGCGTGCGGACGAACAGTTCCACATTGCGGCCACGCAGGTCGCGCGAGAGGAAGCCGCGCAGGCGCAACTGCAGGATGGCCTGCTGTTCTGCGACACCACACCGCTGATGACAGCCGTCTACAGCTATCACTACTTCACCGCTCCCGACGCGGAACTGGCTGCCCTCGCCGCCAGCCGCTGCTACAACTGCACACTGGTTGCCGCACCCACCAATCCATGGGTCGGTGACGGGTTGATGCGCGATGGCGATACGGTTCGGCAAACTGTACATCGGCTGCTGATAACCGCGTTGCAGGAGGTCGGCATTCCCTATCTGCTGGTCGAGGGCGACGTCGCGCAGCGTGTGCGACAGGCGAGCCGGTATCTCGCAGAAACCCGCTGATATTCCGATACAACGATTCAGAAGGCGGGCAGGTAACTGCATTGCCGAATTCTTGCGGCACGATGAAGAGGTGTCGTGTTGTCGATCCGATAAGTACGTTCTGATATGCGATCCACCGGTTTTCGGCCGCGATTGCCGACGAAACGAAACAGGCGTGGCGATAAGAACAACTATGTGGACAAGGGCATAAGTGCGGTGGGAATTTTCCTACAAGTGGTCGCGTGGAAATCCTATAGGGTGTGCTCCGGCGTTTCGTTACATTACCAGCCTGCAAGTCGTTTTAACAAAAATTAACAAACGCGCTGTCTGGCCATGTCTCGTCGCCACACTGCACGGCTGATCTGGAGCACATGATGACGTACATCTTCAAGCTGATTTCCCTGTTGGGCGTGCTGGGTGGAATGGTCTGGTTTGCGATGACACCGGATTTTGCCGCCGTGTTTCTTGGCATCCTGTCGCTAGCCATCTTCATGATGACTTTCCTGCCGGTGGCGCCAGACGAGCCTGCTTGAAGCGTAATCGCCGCGAACACACCTATCCCAGGCCAGGGAGATGACGGCCGTTTCGAAAAAATATGCAGAATAATGAAACAGACAGGAAAGGCCGGCGCCTGCAGGTGCTGCTGGTAGAGGACAACGTCGATGCACTCGAAGGGCTGGTCGAAATGACAGGCTTTCTGGGGCATGAAGCGCACGGCTGCACGTCCGCCGAAAATGCCCTGGCGATGCTGCAGACCCGATCGTTCGACCTGATGATCACCGATATCGGCCTGCCGGGGATTTCCGGGCTGGAGCTGGCGCGCCGGGTGCGTACGCTGCAGCCGCTGAAAGTCACCGTTGCGAGCGGCTATGCGCGCGGCGACGATGTGCCGCCCGATGTCGGCTGGCTGATGAAGCCGTTCGGTATCAATGAATATGCGGCGCTGCTGGACCGGGTTGCCAGTCCCTGACCTGCGCCCATCATTCACCTTCATCAATTTTCTTCTGGGCATTGCATTAACTGAAACAGGCGATTTAATTCAATCAATCGTTTGATTTATGTGTTCTAATGGCGTCCATGTGCTCCGCCAGAAAATCTTCCGTTCCCCGTTCGCTGCCCACTGCCGACTTCGGTAGTGCTCCCGGCAGCGCCCGCCATCGCGCCGATGGTGCCGAGGCGCGCAACCGCCTGTTGCATGCGGCCCTGCATCTGTTTGCAGAAAAGGGCTTCAGCAAGACATCCACACGCGATATCGCACAAAAAGCCGGCGTCAATCTTGCTGCGATCAAATACTACTTTGGCGACAAGGCCGGCCTGTACCGCGCCGTCTATACCGAACCTGTCAGCGGGCTGTGCCAGCCGCAGGCGCCGACGATGCGCGCCGATCTGCCGCTGCGCGAGGCATTGACGATTTTTCTCGGCGATTTCGTCGCGCCGCTAAAACAGAGCGAACTGCTGCAG
>DATDLO010000282.1:0-2074 GCA_036519215.1 Oxalicibacterium sp. | reverse complement strand
CTGGTCGGCAGTGGGCGGGGCGATTCTCTACAGCATCATTTCGTGGCTATTGTCCGCACTTATCCTGGACGACAAGAGAATATGACCCAACAGAATTTCAGCATCGAGTTCTTCCCGCCGAAGACCGATGCCGGCGTCGAGAAGCTGCGTGTGACCTGCGCGCGGCTGTCCGAGCTGAAACCGCAGTTCTTTTCCGTGACCTTCGGCGCGGGCGGCTCCACGCAGCAGGGCACGCTGGATACCGTGCTGGAAATCCGCTCCGCCGGCCACGATGCCGCACCGCATATTTCCTGCCTTGGCAGCTCGCGTGACAACCTGCGCGAGATCCTGCAACGCTACAAATCGCACGGCATCAAGCGTCTGGTCGCATTGCGCGGCGATCTGCCTAGCGGCTACGGCGATTTTTCGTCCAGCGAATTCCACTACGCGAACGAGCTGGTCGAGTTCATCCGTGCCGAAACCGGCGACTGGTTCCACATCGAGGTGGCTGCCTATCCGGAAATGCATCCGCAGGCGAAGTCGCCGCGTGACGATATCGACAGCTTCGTGCGCAAAGTGAAGGCTGGCGCGGATTCGGCGATCACGCAGTATTTCTACAATGCCGATGCCTATTTCCGCTTTGTCGACGATGTACGCAAGGCGGGTTGCGACGTGCCGGTCGTGCCGGGCATCATGCCGATCACCAATTATTCGCAACTGGTGCGCTTCTCCGACATGTGCGGTGCGGAGATCCCGCGCTGGATCAAGCTGAAGCTGGCGAGTTTCGGTGACGATACCGATGCGATTCGCGCGTTCGGCCTTGATGTGGTGACGGATCTGTGCGGCCGCCTGCTGGATGGCGGTGCGCCGGGCATACATTTCTACACGCTGAATCAGGCCGCGGCCACCCATGCGATCTGGAGCAGATTGAATCTCTCGCGCGGCTGATCGCTTCGCGTGAAATGAAACGGCGCCATCGGCACCGTTTTTTATGTCCTTCAGATTTGCATCAGATTTGCAGCGGTTGTTTCAGCAAGCGTAAGGGCCTTGTTCCGTGATCAGGAAATCCAGCGCCACATCGAAGGTGTCCGCCGCGAATTCGGCTTCGCCTAGCGCGTAGGCAACCCCGACCGTGCGCGGACGCGGGACGGTTTCCAGTGTACGGTCATAGAATCCGCCGCCGTAGCCGAGCCGGAAACGGCCGGCATTGAAGCCCACGCACGGAATGATCAGGACTTGCGGCCAGACTTGCGGATTCGTCGCCGGCGGGATGCGTGCGCCGTAGCGGTCGTCCTGCAATGTGTCATTTTCCTTCCACAGAACGAACTTCAGCGGCGCATTGTCGTCCACTACGACAGGCAATGCCAGTTGCACACCTTGCCGGCGCAAGGCGGCATAGGTCGCATGCAGATCGGGTTCGCCGCGCATCGGCCAGTAGACGCCGATCGTCGTGTCCCGTGCTGTCTGCCACCAGGCCAGGATCGCATCGTTGATGCGATGGTCGAATGCGGTTTTGTCGTCAGTGGGAATGGCGTTGCGCAACGCCAGCAATTTGCGTCGCAGTTCGGGTTTTTCCTGCATGTTTTCGTCATTGTCCGAAGAGTGTCGCGTGCTATTCTAGCCGCATCGCCATTCGGCATCAGCCACAATAGAAAAAGGGCATAAAAGGGCCATGAATTTCACGTTTCCGACAGTTTTGTTTGCACGTTTCGTACTCGTTGCAACATGCGTGGCCTTGCTGCCGACTGCGCACGCACAGAAACGGACGAACAGCTTTGCGAACGACGACGATGCCTTCCTGGCGCTGCGCGATGCGGCGCGCCGCGGCGATGCGGAACGTGCTGTCGATATTGCCATGTTGCTGCGCGACTATCCGATTCCCTCTTACGTCGATTATTACCAGTTGAAGCCGCGCATCGCGGAGGCGACGCCGGACGAAATTCTGGCTTATCTGTCACGCTACAACGGCAGCGCGATTGCAGATCGCCTGCGCAACGACTGGCTGCTGGAACTCGGCAAGCGGCGCGACTGGGCGACCTTCGACATCCAGTATCCGCTGTTCCAGCTGAATGACGATACGCAACTGAAATGTTAT
>DATDLO010000281.1:0-9136 GCA_036519215.1 Oxalicibacterium sp. | reverse complement strand
CACATGGACGGCGGCATCCGCTCGGGCCAAGATGTGCTGAAGGCGATTGCGCTCGGCGCGAAAGCCGTGCACATCGGCCGCGCCTTCCTGTATGGCCTCGGCGCAATGGGCGAAGAGGGCGTGACGAAGACGCTGGAAATCATCGAACGCGAGATGGATATCACGATGGCCTTCTGCGGGTTGACCGATGTGAAGAAGGTCGATCGTGGCATCCTGGTTCCCGGTACGTATTGATCGTCTTCCATTTTTCCCAGCCTAGACCGCCGTTCGGCGGTCTTTTCATTTCCGCGCTCCTTTCGGCTTTCTGTTGCGATTGAAGGCCTGTAACTGACAGGCTTCAGTCTTTCCCACTCATTGGCACGGAGTTTTTCGCCCGTACTGGTTCGCCCGATCCGGCAGGATTTGGCCGGCGCCAGCACGTTTTTTATTTGTATCGTAAAATTCCGATATAAATTTCTGACTTTTCCGAAATTAGATTCGATCTTGAGCGAAATATGAAAAAGCCATCCACTGCAGCTATCGATATCGATGCCATCCACAAGGCGCTGGCCAACCCGGTCCGGCGCGAGATTCTCGGCTGGCTGAAAGATCCCGAGGTCAATTTCCCCGAGCAGGAGCATCCGCTCGATTTCGGCGTCTGTTGCGGCCAGATCGACAAACGTAGCGGGCTGTCGCAGTCGACGGTGTCCGCGCACCTGGCAACGCTGCAGGCGGCCGGTCTGATCACGCCGCGCCGTGTCGGTCAGTGGATCTTCTTCAAACGCAACGAGGAAACGATCCAGGCTTTCCTGCATGCGATGCACGACGATCTTTGAACGGGATTTTCCCGGAATCCTGAACGCAGTCCTTGCACGCAGTCTTTAAATACGCAGTTTTTAAACACGCATCCAGAAAGTTTCCATGCCTTTAGCTCTTCTCATCCTGGCGCTGTCCGCATTCGCGATCGGCACCACGGAGTTCGTCATCATGGGTTTGCTGCCCGACGTCGCACGCAGCCTGTCCGTTTCCATTCCGACCGCCGGCTGGCTGATCAGCGGCTATGCGCTGGGCGTTGCGCTCGGTGCGCCGGTGATGGCCGTTCTGACCGCATCGTTGCCGCGCAAGCGCGCGCTGCTGATCCTGATGGGCATCTTCATCGTCGGCAACGTGCTGTGCGCAATCGCAGGCAGCTATGGCTTCCTGATGGCGGCACGCATCATCACGTCGCTGTGCCACGGCGCGTTTTTCGGTATCGGTTCGGTCGTCGCTGCCAGCCTGGTGCCGGAAAACCGCAAGGCTTCGGCCGTTGCGCTGATGTTCACCGGCCTGACGCTGGCCAATGTGCTGGGCGTGCCGCTCGGTACCGCACTGGGGCAGGTGGCCGGCTGGCCGATGACGTTCTGGGCGGTCGCCGTGCTCGGCGTGCTGTCGTTGATCGGCCTGTGGCGCGTGATGCCGATGCGGCACGACGAGGAAAAGACCGATCTGCGCGCCGAGATCGGCCAGTTGCGCAATGCCGGCCTGTGGGCTGCGCTGTCGACGACGATGCTGTTTTCCGCTGCGACCTTCGCGCTGTTCACCTATGTCGCGCCGCTGCTGGAAGACGTCACGCACCTGTCGCCGCACGGCGTGACGTGGACGCTGTTCCTGATTGGCCTAGGCCTGACGATAGGCAACGTGATCGGCGGCCGTCTCGCCGACTGGCGGCTCGGTACCGCGCTGACCGGCATCTTCGCGACGCTGGCGGTCGTTGCCGCGCTGGTGCGCTGGACCAGTCCCGCCTTGATCCCGGTCGAGATCAATCTGTTCATCTGGGCGATGGTGTCGTTCGCCGCCGTGTCCGGCCTGCAGGTCAACGTGATGATCTTCGACAAGGCCGCGCCGAACCTGGTTGCGACGTTGAACATCGGCGCCTTCAACGTCGGCAACGCGCTTGGCGCGTGGGTCGGCGGTGTGGTCATCAGCGAAGGGCTGGGTCTGCGTGCGGTGCCGCTGGCGGCCGGCGCGCTGGCGCTGGCTTCGGTGGCCGCGATGCGCATTTCGATGCGGCTGGCGGCCGAAAAGAACGAACGTCCGCTGGCTGCTGTCGCCGATGTTTGCTGAATTCCTTGCAGTTTCCGTTTCAACGTATTTCTTTCAACGCATTTCCTGTCCAAATTTTTCTGGAGAACGACCATGAGCAATACACTTTTCACGCCGATCAGGATCGGCGACCTCGAACTGCCTAACCGCATCATCATGGCGCCGCTGACGCGTTCACGCGCCGTCGGCGGCGGCCGTGTGCCGAACGCGCTGATGGCGCAGTACTACGAACAGCGCGCTTCCGCCGGCCTGATCCTGAGCGAAGCGACGGCCGTCATGCCGCAGGGCGTCGGCTATGCCGATACGCCGGGCATCTGGTCCGACGAGCAGGTCGAAGGCTGGAAGCTGGTGACGAATGCCGTGCATGCGAAGGGCGGCAAGATTTTCCTGCAGCTGTGGCACGTCGGTCGCATTTCGGACCCGGTCTTCCTCGATGGCGATCTGCCGGTCGCGCCGAGCGCGATCCAGCCGAAAGGCCACGTCAGCCTGGTCCGTCCGCAACGCGAATACGTCACGCCGCGCGCGCTGGAACTGGATGAAATTCCCGGCATCGTCGCCGCCTACCGCAAGGGTGCGGAAAACGCGAAGAAGGCCGGCTTCGACGGCGTCGAAGTGCACGGTGCAAACGGCTACCTGCTGGACCAGTTCCTGCAGGACGGCAGCAACAAGCGCACCGACGCCTACGGCGGATCGATTGAGAACCGCGCGCGCCTGATGCTGGAAGTGACGGACGCCTGTATCGCTGTATGGGGTGCCGATCGCGTCGGCATGCATCTGGCACCGCGCGGCGACTCGCACGACATGCGCGATTCCGACCCGCTGGCGACCTTCGGTTACGTGGCGAAAGAGCTTGGCAAGCGCGGCATCGCCTTCATTTGCGCGCGTGAATCGCTGGGCGACAACCGCATCGGCCCGCAACTGAAGAAACTGTTCGGCGGCGTCTATATCGCCAACGAACAGATGACGAAGGCGACAGCCGTACAGGTGATCGCCGACGGCGAAGCCGATGCCATCGCATTCGGCAAATGGTTCATCGCGAATCCGGATCTGCCGAAGCGCCTGCAGCTGGATGCGCCGCTGAACGAGCCGAAGCCGGAATCGTTCTATGCGCCGACGCCGGAAGGCTATATCGATTATCCGGCGCTGGCCTGATGGTTGGGCTTGCAGTGATTGGGCTCGCAACGAAATGAAAAGGCCGGCACCATGCCGGCCTTTTTTCTGCGTGAAAGATAGCGAACCTTATGCAGGAGCGACCTGCATCGCGGTCAGAGCCTGAAACTGCTCCGGTGCCATCGGCCGGCCCAGCAGAAAACCCTGCAGGCTGTTGCAGCCGAATTCGGTCATGAAATCCTGCTCAAGAATTGGGCAATGGGGCGGCAGATGATGGTGCTCCGGCGTCGCCTTGATCAGTTCGGTTAGGTTATCGTGTGAGAACTGTACGGTCGATAGATTGACTGAAATCTTCCATTCCGTGTTGTAGGCGTATGCGCAATGCCCGCATGGCGTCTTCAAAAGGCGACGGTTTCCACATTCGTTGACGAAGATGGCAATTGACTACGCCCGGTTTCCCGCAATTGAAAAAATGGTACGCACCGTCGGCGTGAGCACGCCTTGATGCTCGGGATGCGTGCGCAGGAAGTGAGCCATGAATCCGCAAACCGGCACCACATGCAGGCCTTGCAGCGCCATCCATTCCAGCGCAGCGGCGGCAAGCCGGCTGCCGTGGCCCTTGCCTGTCAGCGACGGCGAGGTTTCCGTATGCGTGACGATGGCGATATCGCCGAAGCGGTAGTAATCGACGAAGCCATATGATTGGTCATCGGGCTGCCATTCGAAGCGCTGCATTTCACTTTCCATTTGCATCTGGTTCATACTGACGGCAATAGTCGCTGCATTTCGTGCACATCATTCATTGGAGAAACTGCATGTCCAACGATCATAACGCCTCTTCGTCGCCACACGCCATGCGGCCTGAAGATTGCAGCCGCATCCTGGTCGCCGCGCTGGAATCGGGCGATCTCGAAGCTTCGGTCGCGGTTTATGAAGCGGATGCCATCCTGTTCAAGAAATCGGGAGAACCGATGACCGGCCTCGATGCGATCCGCACCAGCAATGCCGGCCTGATTGCGATGAAGCCGACATTCACGATCGATTTCATCCATGCGACGATCAGTGCCGACGGCACACTGGCAACCAACCGGATGAAAGCGAATCTGTCGTGGACGGACAAGGAAGGGAAGATGAAGCAGGGCAGCGTCGATACGCTGGAAGTGCTGCGGCGGCAGCCGGACGGATCGTGGCGCTACGTCATCGACGATCCGTACGGCAGCATGCGCGCGGGCATGGTGCAACGCCAGCCCGCTTGAGGTATTACTGCATCAGGACTTCGGCTTGTCGCGGCGCGACAGGAAGCGTTCGAGATCGGATGTGCGCTGCTGCGTGTGCAGGCGCAGGCAGCTGTAACGCTCGACGTTACGCAGAGCCGATCCCTTGTTGTAGACAGAAATCGTCTTGCAATCCTGCTTGACGAATTCCTGCCACGCTTTCTGTGCGACGCGCAGCTGCTTCTTGGTCGCAGTGTAAGGAATGCCGTCCTCATCCTGTTGCGGAATCTGCTTCAGCAACGCCTTGTAAACCTGCTGAAGTTTGACATCCGCCTTTTCGTATTCCGCCTTCGCACAGACATTCATTTCCTGCGTGCTTGCCTTGGTAATGCAGGGATCGACCTGTTGCTGTTGCGCATGGACAGCCAGAGGGAGCAGGGCGAGAAGGATCAGAGGGATTTTTTTCATTGTGTGCCTTCGGAAGAAAAGAGAGTTGCGGCGCGGATAGAGTGCGACAAATTCCGCGCAAGGTCAACACGCGCGCCAGCGTGTGTTGACGCGCGTTGACGTTACGTACGGCATCAGCTCTTGAGCCGATAGCCGGTCTTGAAAATCAGCCAGACGATGGTCAGACAGATCGCCAGGAACACCAGTGTCATGCCGATGCTGATGCCGACATGCACATCGGCCACGCCGAAGAAGCTCCAGCGGAAACCGCTGATCAGATAGACCACCGGATTGGCCAGTGCGACCTTCTGCCAGAACGACGGCAGCATGGTGATCGAATAAAAGCTGCCGCCGAGAAAAGCCAGCGGCGTGACGATCATCAGCGGAATGATCTGCAGCTTTTCGAAACTGGGGGCCCATACGCCGATGATGAAGCCGAACAGGCTGAACGTGATCGAGATCAGCAGCAGGAAGAACACCATCCAGAATGGATGCGCGATCTCGAAACTGACGAACAGCCGCGCCGTGATCAGCGTCAGCAGGCCGAGAATCACCGACTTGGTGGCGGCCGCGCCGACGTAGCCGAGCACGATTTCCACATACGAGATCGGCGCCGACAGGATTTCATAGATGGTGCGCGACCATTTCGGCATGAAGATGCCGAACGAAGCATTGGAAATGCTCTGCGTCATCAGCGCCATCATGATGAGGCCGGGCACGATGAAAGCACCGTAGCTGACGCCGCCGATCTCGACCATGTGTGAACCGATGGCCGAGCCGAACACGACAAAATACAACGAAGTGGAAATGACGGGCGAGGCGATGCTCTGCATCAAGGTGCGCCAGGTACGCGCCATTTCAAACAGGTAGATGGCGCGGATTGCGTAAAAATTCATGATCAGGCCTTCAGCAGATTGACGAAGATTTCCTCCAGCGAACTCTGGCTCGATTGCAGGTCCTTGAAGTCGATGCCGTGCTCGTCGAGCTTGCGCAGCAGTTCGGCGATGCCGGTCTGCTGTTCGGCTTGCGCGTCGAAGGTGTAGATCAGTTCGTGCCCGTCCGCCGACAGTTCCAGCCGCCATACGGCCAGATCGTCGGGAATCGCCTGCAATGGGCGCTGCAGATGCAGGCGCAGCTGCTTCTTGCCGAGCTTGCTCATCAGCGCATGCTTGTCTTCGACGAGGATAATTTCACCCTTGCGGATCACGCCGATGCGATCGGCCATTTCCTCGGCTTCCTCGATGTAGTGCGTGGTCAAGATGATGGTCACGCCGCTTTCGCGCAGACCGCGCACCATGTCCCACATTTCGCGCCGCAGCTCGACGTCGACGCCGGCGGTCGGTTCGTCGAGGAACAGGATTTTCGGTTCGTGCGCCAGCGCCTTGGCGATCATCACGCGACGCTTCATGCCGCCGGACAGCGCGAAGATCTTGGAATCCTTCTTGTCCCACAGCGACAGCGCGCGCAAGACCTTCTCGACGTGCGCATGGTCGGTCGGCTTGCCGAACACGCCGCGGCTGAAGTTGACGGTGGCCCACACCGTTTCGAATGCATCGGTCGACAGCTCTTGCGGCACCAGGCCGATGCGCGAACGCGCGGCACGGTACTCGGCGACGACGTCATGGCCGTCGGCCAGTACGTTGCCGCTGCTTGGATTGACGATGCCGCAGATGATGCTGATCAGCGTGGTCTTGCCGGCGCCGTTCGGGCCGAGCAGCGCGAAGATTTCGCCACGGTTGATTTCCAGGTTCACGCCTTTCAGCGCCTGGAAGCCGGATTCGTATTGTTTGGTCAGGTTCCTGACGGAAATGATCGGCTGCAAGCCGTTCTCCTTGCTTTGTGCGAAATGCACGATTGTATTGCGTGTTGTCGAATCCTGCCGGCAGCTGTCGAAACGCGTGCGAAGAAGAAAACGAAAAAGGGCGCCGAAGCGCCCCTTATGGTTCCTGCTGCAATCAGGCGATCGCTTCGGCTTCTTCGCCGGCCATTACGCGGTTGAGCTTGTTGCGATCCAGCTCGCCTTCCCACGCAGAGACCACCACACAAGCCACGCCGTTGCCGACAATATTGGTCAGTGCGCGGCATTCGCTCATGAAACGGTCGATGCCGAGGATGATCACCATGCCGGCCACCGGCAGCGACGGCACTACGGCCAGCGTTGCCGCCAGCGTGATGAAACCGGCGCCGGTGACGCCGCTGGCGCCTTTGGACGTCAGCATCGCCACACCGAGAATGACAGCCTGCTGCTGCCAGGACAGGTCGATGTTCAGTGCCTGGGCGATGAAGATCACGGCCATCGTCATATAGATATTGGTGCCGTCCAGGTTGAACGAATAGCCGGTCGGGATCACCAGGCCGACGACGGAGCGCGAACAGCCGAGACGTTCCATTTTTTCCATCAGTTGCGGCAGTGCAGCTTCGGAGGAACTCGTACCCAGCACGATCACCAGTTCTTCCTTGATGTAGGCGATGAAGCGGAAGATATTGAAGCCGGTCAGCTTGGCGACAATGCCCAGGCCGACCGAGACGAAGACGATTGCTGTCAGGTAGAAGCAGCCGATCAGCTTCAGCAGCGGCAGCAGCGATGCCAGTCCGTATTTGCCGATCGTGAAGGCCATCGCGCCGAATGCGCCGATCGGCGCGACCTTGGTCACGATATGCACCATGCGGAAGAACACCTTGGAAATCTGGCCGATCAGATCGGTGACCATCTCGCCCTTGCCGTGCAGCATCGACAGCGCGCCGCCGAACAGCAGCGCGGAGAACAGGATCTGCAAAATGTCGCCCTTGGCAAACGCATCGCTGATCGTGTGCGGAATGATGTGCAGCAGGAATTCGGAAACGCTTTGTTCCTTCGCCTGCGCCGCATAGTTGACGATGCTCTTGGTATCGAGCGTGGCCGGATCGATGTTGAAGCCGTGGCCTGGCTGCAGCAGGTGTGCGGCGAACAGGCCGATGATCAGCGCCAGCGTCGACATCACCTCGAAGTAGAGCAGTGCCTTGCCACCGACGCGGCCGACCTTGCGCAGATCCGCCATGCCGGCGATGCCGATGACGACGGTGCAGAAGATGATCGGCCCGATCAGCATGCGGATCAGCTTGATGAAGCCGTCGCCCAGCGGCTTCATGTCCACACCCAGCGACGGGTAATAGTGGCCGAGCACAATGCCGATGCCGACCGCAATCAGGACCTGCACATACAGAATCCGGTAGAAAGGTTTTTTCATTACATCTCCTGTCAGACTCGCAGGATGCGAGCGGCGAGAATGTCGCCGTATTGAAAATCGAGGGCTAACGATAAGCCTGCGCCGATGTAGATGTCAGTAATATCCGGATGAAAAATTTGAGATCGTGCGCGAAATGCCACAGCAATCGCGATCGTGATCGCTGTGTGTCAACCATATCGATGCAGGCGCGTTGTTCTCTGTCGCGCGCTGTATCGGCGATGCGTAAAGAGCGCAAAAGATAACAACGATGCGGTTCGGCTGTTTGATTGGCTGTTTCTGCGACTATTTCATGGGCTGTTTCATCGATGTCGCAAGGCCGCGTGAAGAAGTTGTGAAGAATGGCTGTGCTTGTGCATACATTCTTCGGTCATAGAATAGAGGCATGCATCGGATAGCACTTTGCCTGCCGCGTTGTCTTTTGCGTTGTCTGCCGCTTTATCCGACTTGTCGGGCGATATGCGGCAGTGACGTGCGCGTCGCCAAATCGTTCCCTGCATGCCCTGTAATTTTCCCCATGTAATTTTTGCAAGATAACAATTGGTTGCAACCCGATCGTGCAATGCCTGTTAAAGTTGCGGCGCATACCAGATCTGACAGGGGTTCGCATTGCGGTTTTTTTCCAAACTTTCCTCCGCCATCGTCGCATGGTCGGAACGTCCGACCGATATCAAGTTGCGCCAGGCTGCCATCGTTGGCGGACTTGGTCTGGTCGCCACGATCATTCTCGGCATTCTCTTCACTGCACTGTTCATCGTTCCGAATCTGCCGCCGATCGACGCGCTGACCGATTACCGTCCCAAAATTCCGCTGCGCGTCTATACGGCCGACAATGTCCTGATCGGCGAATACGGCGAAGAGCGTCGCGATTTCGTGCCGATCACCGATGTGCCGGACAGCCTGAAGAACGCGATCATCGCGATCGAGGACAATAATTTCTACGAGCACGGCGGCGTCGATTTCCTCGGCATCGTGCGTGCAGGGCTGGCGAACCTGGTTCGCAGCCGTTCGCAGGGCGCGTCGACGATCACAATGCAGGTCGCGCGTACCTTCCTGTTGACGCGCAAGAAAACCTATACG
>DATDLO010000280.1:0-6718 GCA_036519215.1 Oxalicibacterium sp. | reverse complement strand
ATCTTGGAGTGCATCGTCCGCGTTATGTGAATGTGTGACGAAGATCCTGCGATATCTTCGTTGCAATGCAGCGCAAGCGGGGTTGGTAATCGCAGATCAATTCATCCAATGGTATGCGTTCATGAAATATCTGATAGTCCTGTCTGCAATAACGGTGAAATACCTTTATAATCCGCTCCTTGTTGCATTGAATGACCGGATGAGGCGTGCTGCATGCCATCCGCGCTGCTAGAAGATGAAATCGCGTTTGTTATCAAGTATCTGGTTGTCGTTGCTTCTGCTGTTTTCGCAGCAGGTGGCATTTGCCGATACGCTGAAACATGTTTGCGGTTCTGCAGCGGATAGTCATCAATACACCTTCGAGGATGATTCGTCCGACGATACGGCGCGTCAGCTTTTCCTCGATAATTCCACGGCTCTTCCTTCCCCGGATTTTTCCCTGCCGGTTGTTTCCGGCCAAGTCGAAACGCCGATCGCCACGGGTTTTGCCCGTCTGCCATCGGTTATTCACAGGTATTACTCCTCCCGCGCTCCTCCTCTCCTGTAACAGACATTCGTGTAGTGCACGCGATTGACGCACCGGTAATCCTTGTCCGGCGTGATCGCAAACGCAGGGTCTTTGCGTGATGGCATCGGCTTTGACGATTGCTGTTGTGTTTCCTGTTGCGCTTTCTGATTCGAATGTCTGCCTGTTATCGATGTAATTCGAACGTATCGGCATGTTGTGCCGCATTCGTTACGTCATTTATGACTTCTTGAGAGGCAGTAGAAAGATGAAAACTATTCAAAACGATGCGCCGGCGACGGGTATCAAGGGCCGGTGGTGGCAGCTCTTCATCGGTATCATTTGTATGGCGATGGTCGCCAACCTGCAATACGGCTGGACGCTGTTCGTCGGACCGATCAATCTTGCACACCCTGAGTGGACGAAAGCCGCGATTCAAGCGACTTTTGCGATGTTCATCATCACGGAAACCTGGCTGGTGCCGTTCGAAGGCATGGTCGTGGACAAATTCGGTCCGCGTCCTGTCGTCGCTTTCGGCGCGATTCTGGTGGCGCTCTCCTGGATTCTGAATTCCCAGGCGACTTCCCTGAATACCTTCTACCTTGCTGCCGTGTTCGGCGGCGTCGGCGCCGGTTGTGTGTATGGCACCTGCGTGGGTAACGCTCTCAAATGGTTCCCGGACAAGCGTGGTTTGGCAGCAGGCCTGACCGCCGCTGGCTTCGGTGCCGGTGCTGCGCTGACCGTCATCCCGATCTCCAACATGATCCGTACCGACGGTTATCAGGCTGCCTTCCATTTCTTCGGCATCCTGCAAGGTGTTGTGGTCTTCATCCTGGCCATGGCCTTGGTGCGTCCTGCTCCACCGGCCGGTCTCAAGATCCAGACACGTCAGACGCTCGCCAAGTTCAACTTGACGACACTTCAGATGTTGAAGACCCCGGTATTCTGGGTGATCTACGTGCTGTTCGTCGCTGTTGCGATGGGCGGTGTGATGGCGACCGCGCAGCTCAAGCCGATCGGTGCCGACTGGGGCCTGAGCAAGGAAATGGTCACGCTGTTCGGTACGACCTTGCCGGCACTGACGATGGCACTGTCCATCGACAGCCTGTGCAACGGCTTTACGCGCCCGCTGTGCGGCTTTGTTTCCGACCGACTCGGCCGTGAAAACACGATGTTCATCGTGTTCACCGGTGAAGCCCTTGCCCTGCTGGGTCTCTATCATTTCGGCCATACCGTGACCGGTTTCATGATCTTCGCGGCGCTGATCTTCGCTTGCTGGGGTGAAATCTTCTCGATTTTCCCGGCGATTGCTGCCGACACCTTCGGCTCCAAGAACGCAACCGGCAACTCGGGCATGCTGTATACCGCCAAGGGTACGGCTTCGCTGGTAGTGCCGTGGGCTTCCTGGATAGCATCGGGCGGCTCTTCGAATGCGAAGGTCCTGAGCGCCGACCACTGGGGTACGGTGTTCTACTTCGCAGCCGCTGTTTCGTTTGGCGCTGCATTGCTTGCCAAGTTCTTCCTGCAGAACTATCGCAAGAAGTTCATCGAACAAGGCAATGCAAGCCTCAATGCTGAAGGTGAAGCAGTGGGAATCGCGGGCGATCGCGTTACCGCTTAATACGACCTATTGGTTGGGTACCCATTGCGATGGGTACCCGTATTGAAGAGGATTGACTGTGCCTGCATTCTCTTCACAGGGAGTGCTTTAAGGCTGGATGCGTAAGCATCCGGCCTTTTTTATTGTCTGACGCTTCTTCAATAGCCGAAGAAGCCGAACTTGCCGTCGCGATCGAAGCGCAGATCCTGGCCGTTTTCCATTTTATTGACGATACCGTTGTTGTCGAAATGGACATGCATCAGCGAATTCCAGGCGTCGTATTCCTTGTAGGGATACGTCCAGACCTCAAGTTGTTGCCGGGACAGGTAGGTGGTTTCGGATGGGTGGCCGATGGTGCGCAGCACGTCCATCTTGGTGGAAACTCCCGGTTTGAGGGTCGCGAATTTTTCGACGGTCAGGACTTGTTCGTAGGAAATCAGCCGGCCGCTGCCATCGAAGCGTGCCATATCGGTCGCTTGGCCCCATGGATTGCGGTTGTATTCCAGCACAAAACCGTTGCCGTCCGGCATGCGTGCGGTCGGTTTGCCAAGTTTGGAGATGACTTCGGCTTCGGTTTCGCCGGGCGTCAGGGTAACTGGCTGGAAGACGGCGCAGCCCGACAGAAACAGCAGTGCACAGAAAATTGCCTTTTGCGGACGGATCATGTTTTTTCCTAAAATAGGGGCGCTAAGTGTTTGAATCGCTTCGGCATTTCCGCTATACTGCGGGGCTGGTCTGATTCAGACCGGTTTTATCAATCGTTGTTCACGATGCAATCGGGGTTATGCATACGGCAAAAACTCCACGCATCGCATGTGAAAGGTAATCATGTCTATCGAAAAAGCAAGCAAGGCAGCCATCGTCAAGGACAATGCGCGCAGCCAGAACGATACCGGATCTCCGGAAGTGCAGGTCGCTCTGTTGACCGCACGTATCAACGATCTCAACAGCCACTTCAAGGCGCACACGAAGGATCACCATTCCCGTCGTGGCCTGCTGATGATGGTCAACCGTCGCAAGAGCCTGTTGGCATATCTGAAGAACAAGGACGCAACGCGTTATCGCGATCTGATCGTGAAACTCGGTCTGCGCAAGTAATTCGTTGCGACATTCCAGTCGGTTCTCGTCGTAAAAAATGCCTGCGTCAGTTTCCTGATGCGGGCATTTGTTTTTTGTGGCATCCGGCCATAGTCCGGTAGCAACTCTGCCGCAAGCAGGAAAATGAAAACGGCAATGCTTCGGCGCGCCGTTTGTGGTGAGGTGAACGACAGCGCCTGAAAATCTGTCGGCAAATCAGAAAGGGAACACCGTGTTCAATAAAGTTACCAAGACATTCCAGTACGGACAACACACCGTGACGCTGGAAACGGGCGAAATCGCTCGCCAATCCTCCGGCGCCGTGATGGTGTCGATCGAAGACACTGTCGTGCTGGCTACCGTGGTTGCACGCAAGGATGCGAAGCCCGGCCAGGATTTTTTCCCTCTGACCGTTGATTACGTTGAAAAAGCCTATGCAGCCGGCCGTATTCCGGGCGGTTTCTTCAAGCGCGAAGGCCGTCCTTCCGAGAAGGAAACGCTGACCTCGCGCCTGATCGATCGTCCCATCCGTCCGCTGTTCCCGGAAGGCTACTTGAATGAAGTGCAGATCATTATTCATGTGCTGTCGGTCAACCCGGAAATCGATCCGGATATCGCTTCCATGATCGGTGCTTCCGCCGCATTGTGCGTGGCAGGCATTCCGTTTGCTGGTCCGATCGGTGCTGCACGCGTCGGCTACATCGACGGCCAGTACGTGCTGAACCCGACCGCTTCGCAATTGCCGAAATCGCAGATGGATCTGGTCGTCGCCGGCACCGAGTCCGCCGTGTTGATGGTCGAATCCGAAGCGCAGCAACTGTCGGAAGAAGTCATGCTGGGTGCCGTCGTCTACGGTCACGAGCAGATGAAAGTTGTCATCGACGCGATCCATGATCTGGTGCGCGACGGCGGCAAACCGGAAGTCGAATGGAGCCCGGCACCGAAGAACGATGCGCTGATTGCGCGCGTATCGCATTTCGCGGAAAGCAAGCTGCGTGAAGCCTATCAGACGCGCGACAAGCAGGCGCGCACCAGCAAGCTGAAGAGCGCCTACGCCGAAGTGAATGCATCGCTGGCAGCGGAAGCGGCATCGATCGGCGGTGAGACGCCGGATGCGGTCGAAGTCGGTAACATCATGTTCGAACTGGAAGCGAAAATCGTCCGTTCGCAAATTCTGGAAGGCGAGCCGCGCATCGATGGTCGCGATACGCGTACCGTGCGTCCGATCTCGATCCGCACCGGCGTGCTGCCGCGTACCCACGGTTCCGCATTGTTCACGCGCGGTGAAACGCAGGCGCTGGTCATTGCCACGCTGGGTACTGCACGCGACGAACAGAAGATCGATGCGCTGATGGGCGAATACTCCGATCGTTTCATGATGCACTACAACATGCCACCGTTTGCTACCGGTGAAACCGGTCGTGTCGGTACGCCGAAGCGTCGCGAAATCGGCCACGGCCGTCTGGCAAAGCGTGCACTGGTTGCTGCGCTACCGACGCCGGAAGAATTCAGCTATTCGGTGCGTCTGGTTTCGGAAATCACCGAGTCGAACGGTTCGTCGTCGATGGCTTCCGTCTGCGGCGGCTGCCTCGCGTTGATGGATGCCGGCGTGCCGATGCAGGGACACGTTGCCGGTATCGCAATGGGTCTGATCAAGGAAGGTAACAAGTTCGCTGTGCTGACCGACATCCTCGGCGATGAAGATCACCTCGGCGACATGGACTTCAAAGTTGCAGGTACCGCCAACGGCATCACCGCGCTGCAGATGGACATCAAGATTCAGGGCATTACGAAGGAAATCATGCAGGTTGCGCTGGCGCAGGCGAAGGAAGGCCGCGTACATATCCTGGGCAAGATGCAGGAAGCGCTGCCGACCGGTAAAGGTGAGCTGTCCGATTTCGCGCCGCGCCTGATCACGATCAAGATCAATCCGGAAAAAATCCGCGACGTGATCGGCAAGGGCGGTGCAGTCATTCGTGCGCTGACCGAGGAAACCGGCACGCAGATCGATATCAGCGATGAAGGCGTGGTCACGATTGCATCCGTGGATGCTGGTGCAGGACAGGAAGCGAAGCGCCGTATCGAAGAACTGACCGCATCGGTTGAAGTCGGCAAGGTTTACGAAGGCACTGTGCTGAAGCTGCTGGATTTCGGCGCTATCGTTCAGGTTCTGCCGGGCAAGGATGGTCTGTTGCACATCAGCCAGATCGCCAACGAGCGCGTGAATGCGGTTGCCGATTATCTGCAGGAGGGGCAGCAGGTTCGCGTCAAGGTGCTGGAAACGGACGATCGCGGTCGCCTCAAACTGTCGATGAAAGCTGCCATGGCAGAAGAAAATCCGGAAACGGCAGCGCAGGAATAAGAATCGTTGTCCTTTGATGGCCGCCCGTAGCGAAAGCACGGGCGGTTTTTTATTGTCGGAAGAAAAAGCCCCGCCGTATTGGTTTGACCATGCTCGACGCAGCAGGCTAAAATAGCGGGTTATTGGAATTCGGGATCGATATGCGCCGCAAACTCGTCGCAGGCAACTGGAAAATGAATGGCAGCCTGGCTGCCAATGCGCAGTTGCTGGCGGAGATCAAGGCGCAGTTCGACGGTGCATGTGATGTTGCTGTATGCGTACCGTTTCCGTATCTGGCGCAATGTCAGGCATTGCTTGATGGCAGTGCGGTCGCGTTAGGTGCCCAGGATGTGTCGATGCATGCTTCCGGTGCTTATACGGGAGAAGTATCGGCGGCGATGTTGTCAGAGTTTGCTTGTCGTTATGCGATCGTCGGTCACTCGGAGCGCCGCGGCTATTTCGGTGAAACGGATGAGCTGGTCGCCGGGAAGGCCAAACGTGCCATTGCCGCTGGATTGATTCCCATCGTATGTGTCGGTGAAACGCTTGCGCAACGTGAAGCAGGACAGACCGATATCATTGTCGGTGCGCAGATCGACGCAGTGCTTGCCTTGCTGAGTGCGGAAGAGGTGAGCGGAATCGTTGTGGCATACGAGCCTGTTTGGGCGATCGGTACCGGCAAGACCGCAACGCCGGAGATGGCGCAACAGGTGCATGCAATGCTGCGTTCGCGTTTGCAGGCGAAGGATGCGGATGCGGCGAGCAAGGTCAGGATTTTGTACGGCGGCAGCATGAAGCCGGACAATGCGGCCGAACTGATGGCCATGCCGGACATCGATGGCGGTTTGGTCGGCGGTGCGGCATTGAAGGCGGAAGATTTTCTTTCGATCGTTTGCAAGGCATGAGTTTGCACGGCGTTCGGAATGTCGTATGGAATAAATTGTAATTATCCGACTGGAAAGTAAATGAATAGCTTGCATACCATCATCATCGTTGTCCAGGTGCTGTCCGCACTGGTCATCATCGGCCTCGTGCTGCTGCAGCACGGCAAGGGTGCCGACATGGGCGCATCCTTCGGCTCCGGTGCTTCCGGCAGCCTGTTCGGTGCAACGGGTTCCTCCAATTTTCTGTCGAAATCCACGGGCGTTGCAGCCGTCGTTTTCTTCGCGGCGACATTGGGATTGGCATTCATCAA
>DATDLO010000279.1:0-3149 GCA_036519215.1 Oxalicibacterium sp. | reverse complement strand
AAATGGCTGTATCCGAAAAGCAAACTCTGGGTTTTCAGGCAGAAGTCAAACAACTCTTGCACCTGATGATCCACTCCTTGTACTCCAACAAGGAAATCTTCCTGCGCGAACTGATCTCCAACGCCTCCGACGCATCGGACAAGCTGCGCTTTGAAGCGATCAACAACGGCGCGCTGTTCGAAAACGATCCCGACCTGAAGATCAAGGTTACCTTCGACCAGGAAAAGCGCACGATCACGATCTCGGATAACGGCATCGGCATGTCGCGCGACGACGCGATCGAACACCTCGGCACCATCGCCAAGTCCGGCACCAAGGAATTCTTCTCGAAACTCTCCGGCGACCAGCAGAAGGATGCGGCGCTGATCGGCCAGTTCGGCGTCGGCTTCTACTCCGGCTTCATCGTCGCCGACCGCATCACCGTCGAATCGCGCCGTGCCGGCCTGCCGGCAAGCGAAGGCGTGCGCTGGGAATCGACCGGCGCCGGCGATTTCACCGTCGAAGCAATCGACAAGCCGAACCGCGGCACCGACATCACGCTGCACCTGCGCGAAGGCGAAGACGATTTCCTGTCGTCGTGGAAGATCAAGTCCATCATCCGCAAGTATTCCGACCACATCTCGCTGCCGATCGTGATGCAGAAAGAGGAATGGGACGAAGAAAAGAAAGACACCGTCGTCAAGGACGAGCTGGAAACCGTCAACCAGGCAAGTGCACTGTGGGCGCGCAGCAAGAACGACATCACGCCGGAGCAGTACGTCGAGTTCTACAAGCACGTGTCGCACGATTTCGGCGATCCGCTGATCTACACGCACAACCGCGTCGAAGGCCGCAGCGAATACACGCAGCTGCTGTACATTCCGGCCAAGGCACCGTTCGACCTGTGGGACCGCAACAAGCGCGGCGGCATCAAGCTGTACGTCAAGCGCGTCTTCATCATGGACGACGCCGAACAACTGATGCCAGTTTACCTGCGCTTCGTCAAAGGCGTGATCGATTCCGCCGACCTGCCGCTGAACGTCTCGCGCGAAATCCTGCAGGAATCGCGTGACGTGAAGGTGATTCGCGAAGGCTCGACCAAGCGCGTGCTCGGCATGCTGGAAGAACTCGCCAACAGCGACGAGCAGGAACAGAAAGACAAGTACGCAACCTTCTGGACGGAATTCGGCCAGGTGCTGAAGGAAGGCATCGGCGAAGACCATACGAACAAGGAACGCATCGCCAAGCTGCTGCGCTTCGCCTCCACGCACAACGATAGCGACGAACAGAATGTCTCGTTCGCCGACTACGTCGCCCGCATGAAGGAAGGCCAGGACAAGATCTACTACGTTGCCGGCGAAACCTACGCTGCGGCAAAAAACAGCCCGCATCTCGAAATCTTCCGCAAGAAAGGCATCGAGGTGCTGTTGCTGACCGATCGCGTCGACGAATGGATGCTGTCCTTCCTCGAAGATTTCGAAGCCAAGGAGCTGGCGTCGGTTGCCAAGGGCGATCTGGACCTCGGCAAGCTGGAAGACGAAGCCGAGAAAAAGCAGCATCAGGAAACCGAGGAACAGTACAAGGATCTGATCGCAAAAATGCAGACCGCGCTGGCCGACAAGGCGAAGGAAGTACGCGTCACCTTCCGCCTGACCGATTCGCCCGCCTGCCTCGTTGCGGAAGAACACGAACTGTCCGCCAACCTCGTCCGCATGCTCAAGGCTGCAGGCCAGAATGCGCCGGAATCCAAGCCCATCCTGGAAATCAATCCGGAACATCCGCTGGTGCAGCGTTTGAAATACGAAGATGCGAAGTTCGACGACTGGTCCAACATTTTGTTCGACCAGGCGCTGCTGGCAGAAGGCGGCAATCTGGCCGATCCGGCCGGATTCGTGAAGCGACTCAATGACATGTTGCTGGGAATGGCCGGGAAATAATCGTTTTTCACCAGTCGGAAGAGCTATATTCGGAAAGCCGCGTTTAACGACGCGGCTTTTTCATTTACGCCAAAGCCCATCGATAAAAAGGACCGGCAACAGCGCCATGGAAGACGCAGATATGCGATCATTTTCCCGTTCGTTACGCGCGCGCCATCACATGTCATTCGAATTCATCAGCCCGAAAAAGAACGCACTGGTCTACATCATCAAGATCCTGTGCGGCTCCCTGATTCTCTGGTACGGCCTGCCGCCACTTGGGTTCGAGGAACCGTACTGGGCCATGATCTCGCTGATCATCGTCACTGAACCGGACATGAATCTTGCGCGCGCCAACTTCAAGGCGCGCCTGATCAACACCATCACCGGCGCCATCGTCGCCTGTCTCTCGCTGCTGGTATTCGGCCCGACCTTTCACGCCATGCTGATCGCGATGATCGTCACGGTCGCCATCGCGATGCTGTGGCAGAACTATCCGAGCAACTGGAGGCTGGGGCCGATCACCGTCGTGATCCTGCTGTCTGCCGCCTTCACCGGAAGCGGCGTGCATGAGGAACTGCATCTGGCGCTGTTGCGTGTGGCGGAAGTCATCATCGGCAGCATCGTGGCGTTGCTGCAAGGGGCGGTATATGTGCAGTTTCAGAAGTGGCGAGAAGATAAGCCCAGTGCAAACAACACGGAAGAACCGTAATCGGTTCCGTGCATTTGCAGATAGCCACCATCCAGTTAGGAAATCACATGCAGCGCAATGAAATAGAGAAGATTTTCGATCAGCAGGCGTCTTCCTACGATCAGCAATGGCAGAAATTGGCACCGCTACGGGACACACTTCACCTACTGATGGCCGCCGTGTTTGCCGATTTACCTGAAGATGCCAACGTGTTGTGCATCGGCGTCGGCACCGGCTCCGAAATGTTTTCACTGGCGCAGAGATTTCCCGGATGGCACTTTACTGCCGTGGAACCATCGTCCGGCATGCTGGCGGTATGTCGGCAACGCGCCGAGGAACTCGGCATGGTTGGTCGATGCACTTTCCATGAAGGCTATCTCGAATCGCTTCCCGTTGCGCAATCGTTTCATTGCGCAACGGCATTACTGGTCTCGCAGTTCCTGTTGGAACGCGAAGCAAGGACTGATTTCTTCCGCGCAATTGCGCAAAGGTTACATCCCGGCGGAATTCTGGTCAGCTCCGACCTGTCGGCTGATATCCAATCAGATGCTTATGCCGACATG
>DATDLO010000278.1:0-2686 GCA_036519215.1 Oxalicibacterium sp. | reverse complement strand
CCGTTGCGGGAACGGCGCGAGGACATCCTGCCTTTGGTGCATCAATTCCTGGAAGAGATCAATCGGCAGTACGCGTTGGAAAAACGCTTTTCCGAACAGGTGCTGGCAGCGCTGTTCGATTACGACTGGCCGGGCAATGCGCGCGAATTGCGCAATATGGTCGAGCGCTTGATCGTCACTACACCGGACGCGCAGATTCGTGCCGAGTCGCTGCCTGCGCTGCTTCGACCGGAAACGCATCTGCGTGAATCCGCTGCGGACATGAAGTCACGTACGGCCGGGTTCGAGCGGCGTCTGGTGCAGGAGGCGGTCGAACGCTACGGCAGCACGCGCGCGGCGGCCAGGCACTTGCATACCAGTCAGTCGACGATCGTACGGCGCCTGAAGGAAAAGGATGGCTGAGTCGGTTGCGCAACGATCCGGACCAGCCGATACGCGATACCGCATCGCTCCTGTTTTCCCGGATGTTCACAGATACCCACAGATTCTGTGGGCTACCTTGTGGATAACCCGTGGGCTTGTCTGCAAGTGATTGATTCGAAAGGCGATGTTTTTGTTGAGCAAGTTTGAGGCACTGTGCAAAAAGCCGATTCGCGTGAATGTGGATTGGCCGGCTCTCAAATCGAATCGCGTGCCTTCATGTTCACTGCACTGAAACATTTTGCCGATTTCGGCATCTGTTGAAGATGAAGAAAACGGTTTGGAGGTTTGCATGAACGATCGACAGCAAAAATCGCTGCGGCATGTTTTCCGCGCCTACGCTACCGAACGTCCGGACGGCACGTTTTCCGGCCACGTCTCGCATACGGTGGAAAGCCGGCCCGATATTGCCGAACGCATTCACGATACCGGCGTGGCCGGCACCGAGGCCGAAGCGCTCGACGAGGCACATGCCTTCATCGCGCGCTATATTGATGAACATCCCGACGAGTGAGTAGCTTTAACAAACCGGCAAAGCGAAACGGAGGACGTCATGAGAACGCCTGTAGGTGTATACGAAGGTTTCGAGATTTTCGTGATGCTGGTGCCACTGGAAGGCGGACGCTGGTCGGCCACGAGCGAAGTCGAACGCGAAGGCGCGGAAGGGCTGGAAGTATTCCAGGAATTCGGCGGGCCGTGCGATGCCGATTCCGCCGATGCGGCGAGAGAAGCCGTGCTGGCCGACACGCGCCACAAAATCGACGATTTGCTGGCGGAACCGGAGCGTTGAACGACGTTTGCTGCGTCTCGTCGTCTCGCGGCCTCGCCGATTTCTGTTCGCATGCTCCGCACGTCTTGTGCGTTGCATGCATAAGGACATGCACAATTCGCACAGACAGGTGATAGTGACTGGTTTATAGTTTCCCTATCGCATTTCTGTACGCATATGAGCATCGTCGACCCTCACACTGTCCAGGCAGTTTCCTCTCCGTTGATTCAGGTAGGGATGTCGCTGCCTGAAGTCAAATGGCCGTATCTGGTCAGCCTGACCCGTCTGAGCCTGGCGCTGGCCCTCGGCCTCTTGATCGGGCTGGAGCGTGAACGCCGCGGCAAGGATGCAGGGCTGCGCACCTTCGGCCTGATCGCGCTGCTGGGTGCGATGGGCGGCACGCTGGGTGACAACTATGCTTACCTGATTCTTTTCCTGACCGGCATCCTCGCCGTCTTCCTCAATGTGCAGCGTCTTCGCACCAGCGGCAGCAACGAGCTGACGACGTCGGCTGCGATGTTGGTGACTTGTGTGGCCGGGATTTTGTGCGGCAAGGGACATACGGCGACGCCGGCTTCCGTCATTGTCATCGTCACCGCGCTGCTGGCGTGGAAGGACAGGCTGACGGGCTTCAGCCTCGGCCTGACCGAAAACGAGATGCGCTCGGCGCTGCTGCTGGCGATCCTGGCGATCGTCATCTATCCGGCGCTGCCGCTGGGTGCGATCGGTCCGTGGCAACTGATCGAACCGCGCGCCGCATGGGTCACCGTGATCCTGATCGCCGGCATCGGCTTCGCCAACTACGTGCTGTGGAAGATGTACGGTACGCGCGGCATCGTGATGGCCGGCTTCCTCGGCGGCTTGGTCAACAGCAGCATCACGGTCAGCGAACTGGCCGCACGTGCGCGCGACAACCAACCGGGAACCGTCAGCGCCGCCTATCGCGGCATCCTGCTGGCGACCGGTGCGATGATCATTCGTAACGGCGCCTTGCTGGTGATTCTGGCGCCGGCGGCGGCCGTGCCGGCCACATTGCCTTTCGTGCTGATGCTGTTGCTGAGCTCGGCATGGTTCTTCGTCGACCGCAACGCAACGACGAAAGAAGGCGTCAACCATGCCGAGCAGGTCGAATTGCCGCTGCCGTTCTCGCTGCGCGCCGCTCTCAAGTACGGCCTGGTATTCCTGATCCTGCATATCGCCGGCGTGATTGCGCAGCGCGCATTCGGTGAAGCAGGTTTCTATGCGGTCAGCCTGATCGGCGGTGTGGTGTCCAGCGCCAGTGCGGTGGCCGCCGCCGCCAGCCTGGTCGGCAGCGGCGAAGTGCCGGCACATGTCGCGTCGACCGGTGCGGTGCTTGCTTCGCTGGCCAGCGTACTTATCAACCTGCCGCTGGTATTGCGTGCGCACAACCGCGGGCTGACCATGCGGCTCGGCGTGGCGACGCTGTCCACCACGGCGCTGGGTATTGTCGGTGCGCTTGCGGCCAAGCCTTTGTTG
>DATDLO010000277.1:0-2553 GCA_036519215.1 Oxalicibacterium sp. | reverse complement strand
AGATCGACGATTTCCGTGCGCAATCGCCGCTGGTCAACATGTCCGAACTGTTGGGGACGGTACCTGGTGTCCAAGTGCGCGAGCGGCAGAATTATGCGCAGGATTTGCAGATTTCGGTGCGCGGTTTCGGCACGCGCTCCACCTTTGGCGTCCGCGGCGTACGCATTTTGGTCGATGGAATTCCGGCGACGATGCCGGATGGACAAGGGCAGGCGTCGACCGCCAGCCTGTCATCCGCCAGCCGCATCGAAGTGTTGCGAGGTCCGATGGCGCAGTTGTACGGCAATTCCGCCGGCGGCGTAGTGCAGGTTTTCACCAGGGATCCGCCGATGAAGTCCGAAGCATCGTTATCGCTGGGCGTTGGATCGGACGATCAACGCCTGCTGGGCATCTCGGCCGGCGGCGGTAATGAAACATTGGGCGGCCTCATCGATGTCAGCCAGTATTCGACCGACGGTTACCGCGATCACAGCGCGGCGCGGCGCACGACCATCAATGCCAAGATCGTGGCGCGGCCATCGAGCGATACAAAAATTACCGCCATTCTCAACAACTTCGATCAACCCTTGTCGCAAGACCCGCTGGGGCTGACGCGTGCCGATTTCGAGAGTAACCCGCGTCAGGTCACGCCGCGAGCGATCGCGTTCGATACGCGCAAGACAATAGAGCAACAACAGCTTGGGTTTGTGCTTGAACAGCAACTTGGTGCAAACGATGTGCTGAATGCACGCATTTATGGCGGCACTCGCAAAGTGTTTCAGACGCTGTCATTCGAAGGCGGGCCGGGAACGTCGGGTGGAGTGATCGATCTTGATCGCGCTTATGGCGGTGTTGGCATCAACTGGACACACAAAACCAAGGTGAACGAGCTGCCGTTGAGTTGGACACTGGGTGTCGAAGCGGATTCATTGAGTGAACGCAGACAGGGTTTCGATAATATTGCAGGAACGCCAGGCGTCTTGCGCCGTAACGAAAAAGATCATGCAAAGAATCTGGATTTTTTCGGTCAGGTCGATTGGGCCTTCGCGCCGCAATGGCGCGCCATTGCTGGTGTGCGCATGAGTCGTGTCAGGTTGTCGGTTGACGATGATTATTCTGATATCGCGTTAAACAATCCTGACGATAGCGGCAGAGTCGAATACAAGCAGACCAGCCCCGTTGTCGGACTGGTATGGAGCGCGAGCGATAACGTCAACATATATGCCAACATCGGCAAGGGATTCGAAACGCCAACGTTGGCCGAAGCCGCTTATCGCGCCGGCGGTACCGGCCCCAATCTCGGTCTGCGCGCATCGACCAGCGTGCAGGCCGAGATCGGCACCAAGATCAAAAGCGGCCGCCACCAGATGGATTTCGCCCTATTCAATTCGCGCAGCAAAGGAGAAATTGTCCCTACGTCAGCCAGTGGCGGCCGCTCGATTTTTCAAAACGTCGACGGCGTGCGACGGCGCGGCGTCGAAGCGTCATGGCATGCTGATTGGGACAGTAGTCTGTCAACGCATGTCGCTTACACATGGCTCGATGCCCAGTTTACTGAAGCGTTCAACAACGCATCCAGCACAGTGGCAGCAGATAATCGTTTGCCTGGAACGCCGGAGCACAGCCTGTACACGGAGCTGCAGTACCGCTGGCAAAACGCCGTGACGACGGCAGTGGAAATGCGCGCCGACAGCAAGGCCTATGTCAACGACATCAACAGCGATGCTGCGGGCGGTTACGCCGTATTCAATCTGAGGGCGGGTTATGAATTCAATGCCGGACCGGCGAAGGTGATGCTGTTCGGTCGCATCGACAATGTATTCGACCGCGCCTATGCGGGATCGGTCATCGTCAACGATGGCAATCAGCGGTTCTTTGAACCTGCGCCGGGGCGACGCCTGTACGTCGGAATGCGGACGCAGTTCTGATTATCGTATGCATGCCGTTGCCGTTGCCGTGGCATCGGCATGCGCTACGTTTATGCCGCGAAGGGAACGCTACGGCTTAAGCGCTCACCGGTGCGTCGGCTGGCGTATCGGTTGATGCACTGGCCAATGCATCGGCCAAAACACGGGCCACGTGCAGAGGTTGCTGTTGCGTGCCGTCCACGATCTGATGCCGGCAACTGGTGCCGTCGGCAACGAATAGCGTGCCGGCTTCCGCCTTGCGGATCGCGGGGAACAGCGACAATTCGCCCATCGCCTGCGACGCTTCGTAATGCTCGGCTTCGTAGCCGAAACTGCCGGCCATGCCGCAGCACGAAGATTCGATGACGGAAACTTCCAGCTGCGGAATCCATTTCAGCACCGTCTGCACAGGCCGTACGGCATCGAAGGCTTTCTGGTGGCAATGCCCATGTACCATCGCTTTCGACGACGCCAGCGGTTTCAGCTCCAGCGCCAACCGTCCGGTTGCATGTTCATGCACCAGGAATTCCTCGAACAGGAAGGCGCTGTCTGCCAGTTTCTTTGCTTCGTCGCCGTAACCGTAGCCGAGAAATTCGTCGCGCAGCGACAGCAGGCACGACGGTTCCAGCCCGACGATGGCGACGCCGCGTTTGACATAGGGCATCAG
>DATDLO010000276.1:0-2344 GCA_036519215.1 Oxalicibacterium sp. | reverse complement strand
CGTGCAAGCCGTGCGGCGCCGCACCGGATAGGCAGCAGACAAGCGGATTGCCTTCTGCCGTCCTTCTGCCTGACGCACTGACATGGTTTTGCTGCCGAGCCGAACGGACGCTGCCTGCGGGTGCGTCCTGTATCGGGAAATGTACTGGTATTTGTGGCACATCGGTCGGGCCGAATGAAATTCGATCGTCCGATATCCGGTGTTGGTGAGGCATGACGCAGATTGCTTCATGCCGGAAGACCGGCCAAAAACGCGATTGCTCTGCGTATTTCGCCGGACAACTACCCTGCGCATGATACCAGACTCACCCTCGTGCCGACAGGCAATTTAACGAAAATTTCACGCATCGTCGATGATGTACGGCGATCGTCCGCATACGTCAGATGCCATGAAGCGTATTGTCGCGTCTCGCTGCGTACGGGTATGGGCGTATGCGCCGTCATGCATTGCTCGCATGGTTGTTTACGTATCGTCGCACCGGATCGCGCTTATCAATTCAATGGCCGGCATGCAATGCGCCGATGCCGGGGATGTGCAAGAATTTCTTCTTCTGCCGTTCGTGGTCTGCGCCCTTGCGTGCGCCATGATGCCGTTAGCCCTGACTGTCTTGCCGTGCGCCCCCGTGTGCGCGGATCTGAAAATTCCCCGCATGCCGGATCGACTTGGAGAAATGCATGCTTCGCTGGTTTGAAAACCTGCTGCATCCGTATCAGGATGCACAACCCGTTACACCGCCCACCGGTTTCGCTGCGTTCATCTGGGCCTGTACCAAGGGTACGCGCCGTTTCATCCTGGCGATGACGCTGCTGACGGCAGCCACCGGTGCCTTCGAGGCGCTGTTGGTCGCGATGATGGGCCATGTGGTCGACTGGCTGGGCAAGGTCGCGCCGGCACAATTGTGGGAGCAGGAACGCGGCACGCTGCTGCTGCTCGGCGGCGTCGTGATGTTGAGCACGGTATTGGTTGCCTTGCAGACCTTCTTCAAACACCAGACGCTGGCCGGCAATTTCCCGATGCAGCTGCGCTGGAATTTCCACCGGCTGATGCTGAACCAGAGCATGGGTTTCTACCAGGACGAGTTTGCCGGGCGCATCGCCGCCAAGGTAATGCAGACGGCGCTGGCGGTGCGCGACGTCTGCATGATCACGGGCGACATACTCGTTTTCGTCGTCATCTATTTCGTCACGCTGGTCAGCGTGGTCGGCACTTTCGACCGCTGGCTGCTGGTGCCTTTCCTTGCCTGGGCGGCGTGCTACGCGCTGGCGCTGAAATGGTTCGTGCCGCGGTTGGGCAAGGTATCGCGGCTGCAGGCAGATGCGCGTTCGCTGATGACCGGTCGCATCACCGATGCGTATACGAACATCGGTACCGTCAAGCTGTTCTCGCATGCCGGCCGTGAATCCGGTTATGCGCGCAGCGCGATGAAAGAGTTCTTGACGACGGTGCACGGACAGATGCGTCTGGTCAGCGGCTTCGAGGTCGTCAACCATACGCTCAGCATGCTGCTGATTCTGGGTACGGCGGGCGTGGCATTGTGGCTGTGGACGCTGGAGCAGATCGGCGTTGGCGCAGTGGCGGCGGCAACGGCGATGGCATTGCGGCTGAACGGCATGTCGCACTGGGTGATGTGGGAGATGGCTTCGCTGTTCGAACAGGTCGGCACCGTGCAGGACGGTATCAATACGCTGTCGCGCCACCATGCGGTGACGGATGCGAACGATGCGGTGCCGCTGAAGGTGACGAAAGGCGAACTGAAATTCGACGAGGTCGGCTTTTCGTACGGCAGCAGTCGTCCGATTATCGAAGGACTCAACCTGACGATCCGGCCCGGCGAAAAAGTCGGCCTCGTCGGCCGTTCCGGCGCCGGCAAATCGACGATCGTCAACCTGCTGCTGCGCTTCTACGATCTGGAAGAAGGACGCATCCTGATCGACGGCCAGGACATCGCGCACGTGACGCAGAACAGCCTGCGCGCGCAGATCGGCATGGTGACGCAGGATACGTCGCTATTGCATCGCTCGGTGCGCGACAACATCCTGTACGGCCGCCCCGATGCCGGCGAAGACGACATGATCGATGCCGCCAAGCGCGCCGAAGCGCACGAATTCATCGGCACGCTGGGCGATGCCAAAGGCCGTGTCGGCTACGACGCGCATGTCGGCGAACGCGGCGTGAAACTGTCAGGCGGCCAGCGCCAGCGCATCGCAATCGCGCGCGTGATGCTGAAGGACGCGCCGATTCTGTTGCTCGACGAAGCAACCAGCGCGCTCGATTCGGAAGCGGAAGCGGCGATCCAGGCCAGCCTGTACAACCTGATGGAAGGCAAGACGGTCGTTGCCATCGC